>CAZHLQ010000168.1:0-1683 GCA_964533235.1 uncultured Gudongella sp.
TCCTCTTAGAGGAAAGATAATGAACGTAGAGAAGGCAAGGCTGGACAAGATTCTAGGCTATAACGAAATAAAGGCAATGATTACTGCCTTTGGAGCAGGTATAGGTGAGGATTTCAACCTGGAGAAGCTGAGATACGGCAAGATAATAATCATGACCGACGCCGATGTAGACGGAGCTCATATAAGGACCCTTATGCTTACGTTCTTCTACAGATATATGAGAGAGCTTATCGACAATGGACATATATATATTGCTCAACCCCCTCTTTACAAGGTAACCAAGAATAGGAAGGAATACTACTGCTATAGCGACAGAGAACTTGAAAAGCTTTTTGACGATATAGGAAGAACGGGAAATCCTGTGATCCAAAGATACAAAGGTCTTGGAGAGATGAACGCAGAACAGCTCTACGACACAACGATGGATCCTGAAAAAAGAACTTTACTAAGAGTCAGCGTAGAGGATGCAGTCGCTGCTGACGATATATTTACAACACTGATGGGGGACAAGGTTGACCCCAGAAGAGAATTTATTGAAGATAATGCTAAGTATGTTAAGAATCTTGACATCGAGGAGGCCGGAATGGGTAACGAAAGTGATAAGCTAGTAGAAATAAAAATTGAAGATGAAATGAGAAACTCTTATCTGGATTATGCCATGAGCGTCATCGTAAGCCGTGCTCTCCCTGATGTAAGAGATGGATTAAAGCCCGTACACAGAAGAATTCTTTACGCTATGGACGAGTTGGGGATGACTCCTGACAATCAGTACAGAAAGTCAGCCAGGGTAGTCGGAGACGTACTGGGTAAGTACCATCCGCATGGAGACAGCTCAGTATATGGAGCTATGGTAAGACTTGCTCAGGATTTCAATACAAGATATCTGCTCGTAGACGGGCATGGAAACTTCGGCAGCGTTGATGGAGACGGTGCAGCAGCAATGCGTTATACCGAAGCAAGGATGACAAAGCTTGCTACAGAAATGCTAAGAGATATAAATAAGGATACTGTTAGCTTCAGGCCAAACTTTGACGAAACATTACAGGAGCCCACAGTTCTCCCAAGCAGATTCCCAAACCTTATGGTAAATGGATCCTCAGGTATAGCTGTAGGTATGGCCACTAATATTCCACCTCATAATTTAAGAGAGGTGATTGATGGGCTGGCATTAATGATCGATGATCCTGAAATTGCTGTAGATGATCTTATGAAGGTTATTAAGGGCCCGGATTTTCCAACGGGCGGAATCATTATGGGTAAGGAAGGCATCAGAAAGGCTTTTAGAAGCGGCAGAGGGAAGGTTACATTAAGAGCTGTTGCTGAGATAGAGGAATCCTCAAGGGGTAAGCACAGCATAATAGTATCTGAGATACCATATCAGGTGAATAAATCAAACCTTATTGAGAAAATAGCAGAGTACGTAAGAGATAAAAAGCTGGAAGGCATTTCAGACCTTAGAGATGAATCCGATAGAGAAGGAATGAGGATAGTAATCGAGGTCAAGAGAGATGCTAATCCTAAGGTAGTTTTAAACAACCTTTTCAAGCATACTCAGCTCCAAACTACATTTGGAATAATAAATCTTGCCCTGGTAAATGGTGAACCTAAGGTATTGAACCTTAAGGAAATGCTCTATTATTACCTTGAGCACCAGAAGGACATTATTATTAAAAGGACTAAGTA
>CAZHLQ010000169.1:0-1574 GCA_964533235.1 uncultured Gudongella sp.
ATGCCAATGCCTAGATCAAGGGAGCCGAGGATGCCACCGCTGGCAAGATTGCCATTAAAGAAAGGCTCCTTCAGGCTACCACCAGTGAAGGCGTTGAGAACGTTCACGTAGCCCGTGCCGCCAGGCTGGCAGGGATCTTCCGCTTCCGGAATGATGGAGCTGACGATCAGCGTAGGTTCTGTCAGACGGTAAGCCCGGGCTGTCGTGACGACGCGCTCCCCTTTTTTGACATTGCCAACGACCCAATCGAGGAACCAACCTTGTTTGTTTTGCATGTCCGTAACTTTGCCGTCAGCATTCCTTGTGGCGTCTTTGAAGATACGGGCCGGTTTGCCATCCAGAGTGGTCGTGCTCTCGAATCCACGTTCCTTCAAATTGGCGCGGCTTGAAATTGCCGTTCCGTCATCGATCAGGCCATACAAGCTCTGCACTGATTTGTCGTTGAGGTCGGCTTGCTGGAAATACGATCCCGTGCCGAAGAAAACAAAACGTTTGCCAACATTATCGTCACCGAGTAGGTAGTTGGTGGCGGAGGTGATTTTGCTGGTGATCGGTTGCAAGGTGCCATCGGGTGCCTTGGCGATAAAGAAATTCGATCCACTCCAGCCACTGCTTGAGCTGGAATTGAGATTGAATTTCCAGACATTGCCTTTAAGGTCGCCGGCATAAACTCGGTCAATCGTACCGTTGCCATCAAGATCAACTTCGCCGGGAGCAGCCATGCCACTGTTAGTTACAGTGTCAGGGGCAAATTTGCGAATGACCGAGCCGTCAGTCAGTTTAAATACATACAGAGCTGCTTTTCCACTGCTGCTGTTGTAGCCGTTACCCATCAAAATGGCATGATCACCGGAATTCAGTTTTGCGTAAGTAGGGGAGCCAAGCATGAGGCCAAGGTCAGAGTCCGTGTTTGCCGTGTTGGATGTGTATTCCCATGCGATATTATTTTCGGAGAAACTGGCCGGATTGGTTACATCGAGGGCAAAAACACCCTTGCCACCCAGTCCCAAGCTGCCGATGAGATAGGATTTGGTTAGGCCGCTTGTGTTTTTGCTGACCAAGGTCAGTTCGCCGTCTACATAAAAATCATGTTGATAGGCTGACTGGCTGTAGTCCTTTAGCTTTGGAATGACAGGGCTGGGAATGAAGGCAAAGCGCTCCTCTCCTGTTTCCGAGTTAAAAGCGTGTAGCATCCCGTCGTTGGCGCCGACGTAAACCGTTTTGGTGTCAGGGTCGTACACCGGTGAAGAGCGGTGAATATCTCCCAATAAACTGCTGCGGGTGCGCAGGGTGCCGCCGTTCTTCGTTTCCTTGCTCTGATCACCGCGCAGGTAATTGACGATATCCTCGCTGCCCAGGGCGGTGCGATCGGTGCTGCTCAAAGAACTCCAAGTGAATTCCCGTTTGTTGCCACCGGTGACGGTATAGATTTTGCGGCTACTCGCACTGGGGATTGATGCTTTCCAGGCGAAAGTTGTCGTTCCGTCAGTGGCAACTCTTCGTGCCTCAAGCTCCCCCGCCCAGCCCGCTGGGTCGTATTTCGGGATGAACACCATGGAGTTGCTGTTTATTGC
>CAZHLQ010000170.1:0-10077 GCA_964533235.1 uncultured Gudongella sp.
GACCAGGACACTCACAGCTATGGTGGTGGCCGCCTCAATTGTCGGTATTGGCTTTACAAGCTATTCAGCCAATGAGGCTAAAACGAGAGCATTTGAGGTTTATCTGGGAGATGAATCTATAGGGGTCGTCCGGACAGAGGATGAGGCTGAAAAAGCCTATGACGACATCGAGGAGAGATTATCCAGTACATATGACATGGGAGTCGTATTGGACAAGGAGCTGGCATTCCAGCCAACACACGCAAAGGATGAAGAGCTTACTGACTATGGCGAGCTTAAATCTAATATACAAACCAGGATCAGCGTTCAGGTAACAGGCTACAGCTTGGAAATCGACGGCGAAAAGCTTGGAGTATTCAAGTCAAGAGAAGAGGTCAACTATATACTTGATACTATCAAGAAGCCATATCTGCCAGCAGATCCAAACGAAGAAATGGATTCTACACAAGCGGAAGTAATCGTGCCTGAGCCCGAAAAGGAATTGGCAACTCATACTATCCAGGCAGGAGAAAATTTTTGGACCATAGCTAAGAAGTACGACTTATCGGCAATGGATCTTATGAAGATCAATTCAAACCTTAATCCTGATAGATTAAAGCCGGGTGATGTTGTAAAACTTATGGATGGAGCAGTTTCAACAGCTTCAACTACTACAACAGCATCATCACCTGCAGAAGATCAAGATAGAAGCGTAGTAGTAAAAGAGGTCAAATTCCTTGAGGCGGTTGATATAAATCCAGTAGAGACAAGCTTTGGAAGTCTATCTGATCCCGAAAAAGCAATAGAAGCCATCATAGCTGGCAAAGAGGCTATGAGAACTCACGTAGTTGAGGTTGGTGAGAGCTTTTGGATAATTGCAAGAATGTATGATACGACGGTCGAAGCATTGGAAAATGCAAATCCAGAGCTGTCATCATCTAAGCTCAAGCCTGGAGATGAAGTCAAGCTTTTCGTTCCAGTACCGCTTTTGACAGTAGTGACTCATGAAGAGGTCAAATATGTAGCAGACATTGATTTCGAAACTGAGATCCAAAATGACGATTCGATGTACAAAAATCAAAAGAAGATAATTATCAAGGGAGTCAAGGGAACAGCTGACGTCCTTGCTGAAGAGATAAGACACAATGGATTACTGGTTGATGAGATAATAATTGAGAAGAAAATACTTGAGGAGCCAAAGACTGAGGTCATTGCACAGGGGACCAAGGAGCTTCCAAAAACTGCAGCAGTAGGATCCTTCGTAATGCCGACAAGAGGAAGAGTATCATCTCCATACGGCATGAGAAATGGGAGGATGCATAAGGGAATAGACCTTGCTAACAGCAAGGGAACATCAGTTTATGCAGCAGATGGAGGCAAGGTAACCTTCGCAGGATATAAGGGAAGCTACGGCTATCTTATTGAAATAAACCATGAAAATGGATATGTAACAAGATATGCTCACAACAGCAAGCTCCTCGTTAAGTCAGGAGACAGGGTTTACAGAGGGCAGCAAATAGCAACTATGGGCAGTACTGGAAGATCAACAGGCTCACATCTTCACTTTGAGGTGTTGATAAACGGAACTCACAAAAATCCTTACAGCTACATTTTCAACTAAAACAAAAGGAAGTCCACTTTTAGAATGGACTTCCTTTTTTTATGCCTATTTTTATTTGTTATTTGATAGCTTTCCCATAACGACCTTAGTCAGCTCACCAACAACTAATGGTATAAAGGCAAAGGAGAGTACTATCTCCCAGTCAACTACAGTCAATGGGAAGGTGTAGAATATGCCATTCATAAATGGAATATATATAACTGCCAATAGAAGAAGGAATGCACCAAGGGTAGCATATACCATTGATTTATTTGAGAATACACCTATCTTTGCCAACGTGAATTTCTGAGATCTGCTTGAGTAAGCTCTCAAGAGCTCAGCAACAATAAGTGTAGCAAAGGTTATTGTTCTTGCCTCCTCGATGTTATCAAGTCCATACAACCTAAGTGCCAGAATATATGCTGAAAGCGATGCAGCCGCTACTGCGATTGCCTGGAATGTCACACCCACAAGCATCCTTTTATCAAGGATGGCCTCGTCTGGATTTCTAGGAGGCTGGTTCATTATATCAGGCTCGCCCTTTTCGACCCCAAGAGCTAATGCCGGGAAGCTGTCTGTTACTAGGTTTAGCCATAGTAGTTGTATAGGAAGCAACGGAACTGGCAAGTTCATCAATATACTTGTGAAAACCAGAAGAATCTCTCCAATGTTGCAGGATAAAAGGAAGTAAACAAATTTCTTGATGTTGCTGAAGATTATTCTTCCCTCTTCAACTGCAGCTACTATGCTTGCAAAGTTGTCATCAGTCAGTATCATTTCAGCAGTATTCTTTGCGACATCGGTCCCTGTGATACCCATGGATACACCAATATCTGCCTTTTTGATCGCTAATGCATCATTGACTCCATCACCTGTCATAGCTGCTATATCGCCATTGGCTCTAAGCGCTGATACGATTCTTACCTTATGCTCAGGAGATACTCTGGCAAATACCTTTGTTTTCTTTACAACCTCCTGAAGCTCCTCGTCACTAATGCCGTCAAGCTTCTCACCCATCATCGCCTGGTCCTCATTATCTGCCATTCCCAGGTCTTTGGCTATCGCAAAAGCAGTCTCTTTA
Source organism: uncultured Gudongella sp. (assembly GCA_964533235.1). Taxonomy (GTDB): domain Bacteria; phylum Bacillota; class Clostridia; order Tissierellales; family Tissierellaceae; genus Gudongella. The sequence goes on from CAZHLQ010000170.1 coordinate 2,661, forward strand.
TAATCTCCAGTTATCATAATTGCATTTACTCCAGCCTTCTTGCAGAGAGCTATAGCCTCCCTTGCCTCAGGCCTCGGTGGGTCTATCATCCCGGTAAGACCTACAAAGATCATATCAGTCTCATTACTTCCTGGTGAGGGATTTGAAGGAAGTGAGGCGTACTCCTTAAAAGCAAAGGCCAAGACCCTTAATGCAGATCTTGAAAGCTCGGAGTTGACATTTAATACCTCCTTTTTCAGCTCAGGAGTAAAGTCCTGTAGTCTTCCATCCAATATTATCCTATTACATCTTCCTATGATTATGTCTGGAGCACCCTTGGTAAAGGATGATACTCCCTCATCATTTGGCATATCATGGAAGGTAGTCATCATTTTTCTTTCTGAGTCGAATGGTATCTCTTCGATCCTCTTGTACATGTGATTAAGCTCAGCAGAATCAATGCCTGCCTTGCCAGCTAATGTCACCAAAGCACCTTCAGTAGGATCTCCGATAATTCTATACAGACCAGATGAATTGTCCAGCTTTGCGTCATTGGCTAAGGCGGCTATGGTCAGTAAAAGCTTGAGACCACTGACTTCCTCCTTATCTACAGTTGCTCCGTTAAGCTTGAAGTCCCCCACAGGCTCATATCCAGTACCCTCGACCTCGATCAGCTTATTATCTGCAAGTACCTTGACTACTGTCATCTCATTCTGAGTAAGAGTACCGGTTTTGTCAGTACATATAACTGAGGTTGCACCTAGAGTTTCGACAGCCAATAGCTTCTTTACTATTGCGTTTCTCTCTACCATCTTGTTCATACCTATGGCTAGTACTATCGTTACGATTGCTGGCAAGCCTTCAGGTATTGCTGCAACAGCAAGACTGATCGCTATCATGAACATCTCAAGGACCTCTCTACCCTGAAGAAGACCTATCCCAAATACAGCTACACAAACAGCTATAGTCGTGATCCCAAGGACCTTACCAAGCTGGTTCAGCTTTTTCTGTAATGGTGTTGCTTCCTCCTCGAAGGTCTGGATCATTGCAGCAATCTTACCTATCTCGGTGCCTTCGGCTGTCTCAACTACGACACCCTTACCGCGGCCATAAGTAATTATTGTACTCATATAAGCCATGTTATGCCTGTCTCCCAAGGATACCTCGGTCGTGTAAGTTTCCTGTGCTCTTTTCTCCACTGGCACAGATTCTCCTGTTAAGGAGGCTTCCTCTACCTTCAGGTTTGAGCTTTCAACAAGTCTTAGATCAGCTGGTATTATATCCCCAGTTTCAAGGATCACCAGATCACCTGGGACAAGCTGACTAGAAGGGATTTCTTTAGGCTTTCCATCCCTTAAAACCTTGGCGGTGGGAGAGGCCATTTTTTTCAGTGCCTCAAGAGCCTTTTCAGCCTTACCCTCCTGATAAAGCCCAAGCAGAGCATTTACGATTACTATAGACATTATTACTATAGCGTCCTTAGCTTCTCCGACAAAAACGGAAATAAGTGCTGCAGCAATAAGGATCAGGATAAGAAAGTCCGAAAACTGCGCTAAAAGCTTTTGCAGAAAGCTTTTACCCTCTTGCTCCTTAAGCTCATTCGGCCCTAAAGTTTGAAGCTTTGTCTGGGCACTTTCTGAAGTAAGTCCTTCCGATAGGCTTGTCTCAAGGCTTTCGGCGACCTCCTCAGGGTTTTTTTGATACCATTCCATACTACCCCTTCTTTCTTATGAGTCTTGTTATTGTATACCCTGAATACAAACAAAATAAGACTTTTGCCAGTGATATACACAAACAAAAGTCTTGCTTACTACCTAAGGTAGTTTGACAACCGGGTTAGACCGTATTGACGACTGTCATTTATTAAGCTACTCCCTTTTGATATAAAGATTATAATACAAAGGTATTAAACATGCAAGGAGCATATGTTGAAATCAGTGCAATTGACGCTCTTAGAGGCTATTGTGATTGACTTATTGGGTATATTAAGAGATAATTTAGTTACTAAAAAAGACAATTGTGGAGTGATTGCCATGAACAACCGTATTCTTGTTGTGGATGATGAAAAAGCTATAGGAGACATTATTAAGTATAATCTTGAGAAGGAAGGCTTTGAGGTCGAGCTCGCATTTGACGGCGAGGAGGGTCTTGAAAAAATCAAACTCAAGGAACCTCATTTGCTGATTCTGGACATAATGATGCCCAGGAAGGACGGATTCCAGGTTTTGAAGGAAATTAGACCAACTTTTAAATTCCCTGTTATTGTTTTGACAGCGAAAGAAGAAGAGGTAGACAAGGTATTGGGACTTGAGCTAGGAGCCGATGACTATATGGTCAAGCCCTTCAGTATGAGAGAGCTTATAGCCAGAGTCAAAGCAAATCTTCGACGGATGGACTATGATCTTACGGCAGGGAATGGATCTGCAGAGATCAAATCCCAGGATCTGGAGATAGATCTTAACCGTTATGAGGTCAAGAGAAATGGAGATGTAGTTGACCTAACCCTGAGGGAATTCGAGCTTCTTAAATTTCTTGCCCTTAGTGCAGAGCAGGTATTCACAAGGGAACAGCTGTTGGAGAAGGTTTGGGGATACGAATACTACGGTGATATCAGGACAGTTGACGTAACTGTTAGAAGGCTAAGAGAAAAAATAGAGGACAACTCAGGTGATTTCAAATATATACTCACCAAAAGGGGAGTAGGCTATTATTTCAGGAGGGGCTAGGATGTTTTCAAGCATTAGGTGGAAATTCATCGTGGTCTATTTCCTGCTTGTATTCATAGCCATGGTGATCATAGGAGTGTTCATAGTAAACAGCCTTGAGAATCAGCAGCTGGAAAATATATCCATATCAATGGAGCAACAGCTTGAGACCATTGTATCCACCTCCAGCGACATTGCGGGTGAAAACTGGCTTGAAAACAGGGAAGGTATCCAGAATACCATCGAGGACTGGAGACTTGGAGCAGGAGAGACTCTTTACGTTATTTACGACGAGGAGATCCCTACAATACTTGCATCATCACTGAAGCAATCAGGAGGACTTATGGGGCAGAACGCCCTTTCATATAAGAATATGGATCCAGGACTTGTCCTGGATGCCTTTGATGGAAACAAGGGAGAGATGATCATTAGAGATGAGGCAGCCGGGAAGGATTTTATGCATCAGACCTACCCGGTACTGTCAAGTCTTGGAAGGATCACAGGCATTCTCTATATGACCTCTGACCTCTCAAACATAGCCAGGACTGTTGACGACTCCAAGGTAATACTTACAAATGCTACCTTGATAGCACTACTGATAACTATAATACTTGGTTTCCTTATCGCCAGCAGCATTACAGAGCCAATAAGAGATGTTACTAAAAAAGCAGAGGAGATGTCACTTGGAGACTTCGATCAGTTCGTTGAGGTAAAAAGTGACGATGAGATCGGGCAACTTGCTGGAATGTTTAATCAGCTCACGACAAAGTTAAAACTTACCATCGGTGAGATGGATCTTGAGCGCAGCAAGCTGGACACTATCTTCAGCTATATGGCTGAGGGAGTTATTGCTGTTGATAGAGACGGCAGGCTTATACATGCTAACCCTATTGGTCAAAAGCTTATGGATCTGGATGAGGAAAGCATTCATTCAGGAGTTAAGCTTGATCTTTCATATCTTGACCTTGTCAGCATAGACTATGAAAAGCCTGAAACCCTGGACGGTGAGAAGATATACGAGACCATCGAAGGAGTCTACAAGGTAAAGTATGCACCATACCGTGATGAGAAAGATGACATTGCCGGGATCATCATGGTATTTCAGGATATAACCCAGGAACACAAGCTTGAAAGCATGCGAAAGGAGTTTGTTGCCAACGTTTCTCATGAGTTGAAAACTCCTATAACAACTATCAAGAGCTATACTGAGACCCTGATGGAAGAAGGGGTAGAGGTAGATGTTCAAAAAAGATTTCTTTCGGTTATCGACAGCGAATGCGACAGAATGGCAAGGCTTGTAAGAGACCTTCTCCAGTTGTCTAACATCGACTACAAGAAAACCAAGTGGGTCAGAACAGAGCTTTCGGTAAATCAGCTTCTGCAGGATATCGTTTCAAAGCTTGAGGTACTGGCAAGGGACAAGAGCCAAAGAATAAAGATGAGCTTTGCAGAGCCTCTCCCAAGCGTAATGGGAGATAAAGATGGTATTGAGCAGGTATTAATAAATATAGTCTCAAATGCAATCAAGTATACTGAACCGGGTGGAGAGATATCCATTGTTACCTCGAATGAAACTGATAAGGTAAGGATAAGGGTGTCAGATAATGGGATCGGGATCCCCGAGGAGGACATCAATAGGTTATTTGAAAGGTTTTATAGGGTCGAGAAGGGTAGAAGCAGGGACTTAGGCGGTACCGGCTTAGGTCTATCCATAGCTAAGGAGATAATCGAAGCCCATAATGGAGAAATAAAACTCCAGAGCAAGTATGGATCTGGAACCACAGTTGAGATAATATTACCCTCTGCGTAATTTAATCTTAATTACTCTGTAATATTCCTGTAACAATTTAAAGGTATAATCCCTATGAAAGAATATATGGTAAAGGAGGTTGAGAGTATGATGAAAAAGATTCTTGTCAGTTTGATTTTGGCGATTGCGATATTTGGGTTCGTCAAAGTTGGTCATGCGACAGGCACCGCTATAGAAGCTCCAGTGATTGAGCAAGTTGTTATAGCTCCTGAAATCGCAGCACAATACCAGATAATAAAGCCTGACAAAAATATCTATTCCTCCTCAGAAAGAGTTGTACTGATCAATGGAAAAGCACCCTCTGGTACAGAGGTTACCATAAATATCTACGGGACTACTGATTTGACTAGAAGGTCCTTCAACCTTGAAAGTCTGCCATCAGAGCAGGATTATATACTTCTGGTTACAGAAAAGGTTACATCCGGAAATATGGGATTCTTTCAGAAACAGTTGGATCTAGTTAGAGGAATCAATAAAATAGTAATAGACTTTGGATTAGAAGGTCTTGATAAAAGCGAATTTATAGTTTATACCTACGATTTGAGAAGGACGGAAGTTAGACCGACCTACACAAGGGACTCAGTGTTCAGAACTATCCCTTTGATCAATTAAACAAACCAAGGAGAGGTTCAAATGAAGGAGAGGCTAAAAACCATTCTCCTTTTTCTTTTGGTAGGATCAAGCTTGTATATGACTCAAAAGCTATGGATCCAGTTCCCTACAAGTGTTACTGGATTCTTTAGATCTGAGGTTTCATATTCATCTTCTTATCTTTTGTCCGATATGATAATCCCAAACAAGTATCTAGTTATTTTTGGACCAGATTCGATTACGATGATGTATGACGCCAACAAGTATAGTCTTTGGAATTCATCCAGAGACGCTGCCGCAAAGCTTTTGAGCTCATCCACCATAAGGATGGAGGAATTGGAGGAGGGCTACATTACGGAGGCTGCTGAAAGGGCGATCGTGTTTTACATGCCTGAAAAGCTAAGCACCTATATTGCAGCTAAAGCATGGAATGTCAATGAACCTAATAGTATAACGGATGCCATACCCTATATTGAGAGTATAACTGTCAGCTTGGGTACTGAGGATCCTTTTTTTGTTTTTTCAGGGGAAGGGAAAGCCCTGAGAGTAAGGGATACAAGTCTAGATTTCTCAAAGATAGTCCAGGAAATGAACTCAATTGAGGATGAAAAGGGTTATGACTACTATTATTCTATGTCGGACATATTTGATACAGCTAAGCAAGGTATTTACATTCCATACGAAATAAATCAAAATCTTCCTGTTGTATATGTAAGCAACTCCATACCTCTTATGACCCAGGATCAGAAGGATCAATTTGCTGAGAGATTCCTAGAGCAAAGGATCGATTATATTAGACAAATCACAGAGAGTAACGGATCTTCAATATATATTTATAACAATATGGTTTTGAAGTTCAATTCAAATGGTACTGTTGAGTACTTCAATTCTCTACAGGATAGGGTAAAGGAGAGAAACCTGTACTTAAGTCTGGTAACAGCTGCAGATTTCATCGACAGAAAGGCTTTCGCTGCCAGCGGGATGTACCTTGCAAGCACAACTGAGATCGAGGACGAAGACAGCGTAGGCTACAGACTAACATTTAGATATCGTATCAGAGGACTTCCTGTGCTCCTTGGGAATCGTGAAGTGCCGGAATATGCTCAAATAGAGGTATTCAACAATCAGGTAAGGAGCTATAAACAATTGTTCAGAAGAGAGGCTGGCAATGAGCTGGCACAGACTTTTACTAGTAGAAGGATACTCTCGTCCTTTGACGTAATCGATAAAAACTATGCATTTCTGGAAAGAAAGTACCTTCAATACTCAGGCAAAACAAAGGAAGCCCTTGGTGATCAGTTGTTAAAAGAGGTACTTGGCTCAATTGAGGATGTAACTATATCCTACTATGACCCTAACCTGAAGGATCAGGATGAAAGGCTCATAGAGATTTGGCAGATAAGAGCGTATGGGAGATTATACGCCTTCAATGCATACACAGGTACCCTAGTGTTTGAAAGGTAGAGTGGCAGATAATGGATTGGTCAAAAGCTAAGACTATATTAATAGTTGCATTGCTTATAGCAAATGGAATATTGGGATATTTTGTGTACAAAGATACACTTGTCTCCAATGCATCTGCTCAGCTTTATTCGGATTTAGAAGTTGAGGAGCTGCTTTCAAGAAGGGATATCACCCTGAATTCAATAATTCCCAAGAATCCTGAGACCTTACTGAGTATGACAGTTGAATTCGAGCAAAATGAGCCATTCGATATCAACTCGAGATATTTTGACGGGAAGGGTATAAGAGAGCTTGGTGGAGAAGGGATTGAGGAAATCTATAGAGGCAATGAGGCTGTAACAATAGAAAATAGCAAGCTGTTGATCTATGAAAATAATAATAGGATCATCTCAGTAGTTAAGGATGTAACCATTGATGATGCTGATGAGACAGCAAAAAAATTCCTCCAGGACAGGGGCTACAGCACAAAAGATATGAAGCTCACTTATCATGAGGAAAACCAGCAGGGGATAAGGCTTGAGTACTCCAAAGTTCTTGAGGATTCATATGTTGAGATAGGATATACATCCTTTCTGATAGCAGGAGAGACTGTGAGGAGGATGGAGAGGATGTGGCTCAATACGGTGGAGCTGCAGCAAAGTGATTTGACACTGGTACCAGCCACTAAGGGGATACTGGAACTGCTGAGTATTGAACAAGCTTACGGTAAAACCATAACTGACATATCCCTATGTTATTATTTTGACCCTGAAAAGCAAACTAATTATGAAGGCTTTCAGCAGGCAACACAGGGGAATGCAGTCCCCGGATGGAGGATACAATTTGAGGATGGCACAAAGCTGGTGCTTGATTCGGAATAGTAGAAGGT
>CAZHLQ010000171.1:0-2899 GCA_964533235.1 uncultured Gudongella sp.
CTTTAACAACGATAGATTCCAGTTCCGCTTGGATTTGTTCCCGATTTTCCCCTGTCAGCGGCGTACAAATCAATGCTCTGTCTTCTTCGCCAATCCATTTTGTCCGTAAAGGACGCTCTTCGTCGCAAACGACCGCTTCTACTGTCCTCATCATTTTCTGCTTAGTGAAATATTTTGCCAATAGACCGGAAAACAAAAAATCACCTCCGTTTATGTTATGTAATGATTCTCATACACTATTAATACCACATTTTACCTCCTTTATTCAATAGACAATAAGTCCCTCATATCGATGTTAGTCAAATTATTTTTGTGGTATATATACCTTTGAGGTGATTAAATGAAAGCATTTGAAGGCTTCAATATAAAGGATATGGAGCTTAGAAACAGAATAGTAATGCCTCCAATGTGTATGTATTCCTCTGATGAAACCGGGTTCGTAAAGAAATTTCATAGGATGCATTATGGAGCCAGAGCATTTGGAGGAACTGGTCTGATAATTCAGGAGGCAACAGCCGTTGAACCAAGAGGTCGGATCTCGGACAAAGACCTTGGGATATGGTCTGACGAACACGTGGCTGGGTTAAAAGTTTTGGTAGATATAGTCAAGGGATACGGTGCGACATCTGGTATTCAGCTTGCACATGCAGGCAGAAAGTGTTCTGTTTTCGACGAGGATATCATAGGACCCTCCTCTCTTGCCTACGACGACCAGTACGCAGTACCAAGAGAAATGACTCTTGAGGATATAAAGGAAGTAGTCCAAAGCTTCAAGAAAGCAGCTGAAAGGGCTCTTAATGCCGGATACGAACTGCTGGAGATACATGGTGCACACGGCTACCTGATCCACGAGTTCCTATCCCCCCTTTCTAACAAGAGGACGGACCAATATGGCGGAAGCCTCGAAAACAGGGTTAGACTGCTTTCACAGGTCATAGATGCAGTAAAAGAGGTCTGGCCTGAGGAAAAGCCGCTTATCCTTAGAGTATCTGCCACTGATTATTCAGATGGTGGTATAGATGATAAAATGATCTGTGAAATAGTCGATCTTGTAAAGGACAGATTAGATATGATCCATGTAAGCTCAGGAGGATTAGTTCCTGCGGGGATGGAGCTTTACCCTGGGTATCAGGTAAGGTTTGCAGAAAAGATAAAAAATGAATGCGATATACCTACGATCGCAGTTGGACTGATCGAGGATATTCAAATGGTAGAATTTATACTTGGCAGTGAAAAGGCTGATTTGGTTGCCTTAGGCAGAGAGATCCTGAGAAATCCAAATTGGGTACTGAATAATCTGCACAGTCAGGGGATCAAATATAGATATCCTGAGCAGTATTTTAGAGCATATAGATGACAAATGATAGTGAATAGTTAGCAGTGAATAGTGAATAGTGAAATTCAAAAAGTAGGGTCGACCTATGGTCGTCCCTACTTTTTTTCCCAACTCTTCCAACATTTCAACTTCTATGAGATCCCTCCATTACAGTCGGGATGACAACAAATTGTGAAATGTGAACTGAAAATTGTGAATTACTTAATCTCCACCTTATAAACTTCCTTAAGGCTTTTGATCTTTTCCATATATCTTGTTTCCTGTTTTCTAATAATGACCTGCTTTTCTACTTCTTCTCTTGATTCCTCAAAGGAAGAATCCTTAGGCTCATTCTTCTCGTCAAGCCTTATGATATGATATCCAAATTGAGTCTTTACCGGTGCTGATATCTCTCCAAGCTCCATGCTGAAGGCTGCTTCCTCGAATTCAGGAACCATCTGCCCTCTTCCGAACTCACCAAGCGCTCCTCCTACCTCGCTTGAAGGACAGCTTGAGTAGCTCTTTGCCGCATCCTCAAAGTTCATTCCGCCATTAAGCTCGTCAAGGATCTCTTTAGCTCTGTCCTCATCAGCTACCAAGATATGGCTTGCTTTTACCATCTCAGGCTGGTTGAAAAGGTGTTTGTTTTCAGCAAAATAATTTTTTAGCTCCTCTTCTTCAGCAGTTACTCCGGTTATAAGCTTATTAAATGCATATCCCTTCAAAAGACTTATCTTAGTTGCCTGCAGCACCTGATCAAACTCCTCTTCCTTTTCAAAGTCGTTCTCAATTGCATCCAGGTAAAGAAGCTCTTGGTTAACCATTTCATCTATGACTCTATTGATACCCTCAGGTGATTGAAACTGCATTGCCATTTGAGGACCCATGTCGTTAAGAAACTTCATTACATCCCCTCGTGTTATTTCCTTGCCGTTTACCACTGCTACTGCTAACTGCTCACTCATTCGATTTCTCCTTTATTCATAGTTTTCTCCACATAATAGAAAACCTCCCTGTTGCGGGAGGTTTAGAGGCTTTAAATTAAAGTATTGTTATTTCTTCAGCTTGCAAGCCTTTTTGTCCTTCAACTACGTTGAACTCAACAGCTTGTCCTTCTTCAAGAGTCTTAAAGCCTTCTTTACGGATTTGTGAGTAGTGTGCGAAAACGTCGTTTCCTTCTTCAGTAGTAATAAATCCGAATCCTTTTTCTGCGTTGAACCATTTTACTGTACCCTTCATTTCATAACCTCCAAAATTTATTTCTTTAATTCATGTAACCGTAAAACAATAAATTTGAGTTATGATCCGATAAGGCAAACCAAAATATTGTTACTGTGTTATCACTACTGAATTAAAGCTCAAGTCAATAATAACACTAAAATGCCCATTTTGCAAGGGAATTTTTGCAAATTAACTAATTATTTAATTAATTTGTTATTTCTCAAATAGCTTAACTCTATCCTTCAAAGCCTCTTCAAAATCATAGACTCTTCTTTCATATTCCTCATCCATTAAAGGTGAAGAAAGGAGAAAGTCAGAAGTGGCTCTGTTGTTTGCAACTGGGATATCATAAAGTACAGCTAT
>CAZHLQ010000172.1:0-3599 GCA_964533235.1 uncultured Gudongella sp.
TGTCTAAGCTGAAGATGTTCTCCTTTCATTTAAGTTACCCCCTTTCTGATGATTTTATTATATTAAGTTAAATCGCAAAAGTACAGAATAAAAATAAAGCTGCCTAGCGGCAGCCCTTTGGGCGATCAAAGATCTCCCCTACAACCATGAGATAATGGATGCAACTCATTATTTATTAATGTCACAGTGAAGAACTCCTGCTTGTGCGTAATCTTCAAATTCCATCTCTCTTATGATTATTTTAACAGCTTCAGTTTTACATCCCACTGTCTCTACCAATGCTTCTGTAACTTTTTTAGCCATTGCTCTCTTTTGCTCTACTGTTCTTCCCTTTAGCATTTCTACTTGAATTATTGGCATTTGTATTCCTCCTTAGATATTTTAAAGTACGCCCAGTTTCTCCAGGGCTGCTTTTACTACTTGATTTTTGTCTTCTTCAAGAGGTCTCAGTGGTCTTCTCGGTATTCCTCCCTGGTAGCCAAGCATGTTCATTGCTGCCTTAAGAGCAGGGACTCCCATTCCTCCTGTTACCATAAGGTTAATATCGATCAGCTTAAACTGGAGCTCTCTTGCCTCCTCTACTTTACCTTCCTTCACAAGGCTTACGAGCTTACAGCATTCGTTAGGAAGGATGTTTCCAAGAGCCACAGTTGCTCCTCTTGCTCCTACTGTAAGTGCCGGCAGCAGATAGCCTGCATTACCTGCAAACACAACAAAATCCTCGTCAGTGTCTCTTACTATCTCTGAAAGCTGAACTATATTCCCGGCAGTATCCTTAATGCCAACTATGTTGGAGTGCTTAGAAAGCCTGGCAACGAGCTTTGAGGACATATTTATACCTGTATTCCCCGGCATGTTGTATAGCATCACGGGGATGGGTGATTCATCTGCTACGTCGATGAAGTGATTGTATAAGACTTCCTCATTCATGCTGCCCTTGTAATAGTGTGGAGGCAACACCAATGCTGCATCCGCACCAAGGGCTGCGGCCTCCTTGCAGAAGCTAATGGTTTCAAGCGTCGAATCATAGGATGTACCTACAATTATCTTTTTCTCTTTTGTAAAATTACTTATACAAAACTCAATAAGCTCGAGCTTTTCTTTATGAGTAAGGTAAACAAATTCACCGTTTGATCCAAGCACTACGATCCCATCCAGTTCGGTCTCCGCCAGAAGATCAAGGTTGTGCTTCAGCTTTTCATAATCGATCGATTCATCCTCTGCAAAAGGAGTTACGATCGGTGTGTATATTCCTTTGAGCACTTTTTTTCCTCCTCAATATATTTTTGGAGCTGGTGGTGGGAATCGAACCCACGACCTGCGCGTTACGAGTGCGCTGCTCTACCTCTGAGCCACACCAGCAATTAATTCTAAGGACATTGGATTACACCCTGAGCCCAAAGGCAGCCTCCACAAACCGGTGTACCGTCGGTTCTGCAGTCTGTCTCGTTTGAATTTATGTCCTTGCAGCCTCCGCATAAAACACATGGTGAGAACTCGAATTTATATACGCTCTCTCTAAACTCCCAGTACTCCTGACTGTCCCAAATATCCTTCAGATTTCTTTCTGTAATGCTCCCTAAGGTGTATTCGTTCATCCTGCGTTCGTTTCCGTTAAGATATGTGGTGTATGAATGCAGAAGTCCCATGCATGGCGAAACCATGCCATCCCACCTAACGAAGGATACTCTGTCATGGATAAATCTGCAGTGGTCATCATACGCCTTAAAAGTCTCATTGAGGAGCTTGACCTTCATCATAGATCCTCTTATGTCGTGTAGTGCTTCCTTAGTGGTTTCATTGTAGTCTATCCTTGGCAGGCTTATCTCTGGTATTATTATTTCCTTGAAGCCTATCCTATCCTCCTCTACCTTGGTGTATGCAAGAGGCTTGAACAGAACTTTTCTGCAAAGCATTTTACTCTCCATATCCTTATCATAAGGGATGACATTGCTAACTGATATCTTCTCAGCCCACACGCTGGCTGCAAAGCTTCTCAGATTTGAAAGCTCATTTACATTGTCCTTAGTTGCTACAAAGGCAATGCCAAGGGTCATTTTTCTGTCGCTGTCCTGGTTCATTCTTTTGAACAGCTTAAGGCTGTCATGGATGCCTCCAAAATCAGCTCCTTCTCTGATTACGTTGAACGTGGAGGTCTCTGTGCTGTCGATCGATACCCACAGGGAATCAAGTCCTGAAGTAAATAGTTTTTCAAAACTCTCCTTATTAAGCATCGTTCCGTTGGTTGTCATCTCAACCTTTAGTCCCAATGCCTTTAGTGCAGCTATCATATTGAATATTTCAGGGTGGTGCATCGGCTCACCAAAGCCTCCAAACATTATTGATTCAAGAGACTTAAATTCTTTCAGCTGTTCTACCAAAGCATTGAATGTCGACATTTCCATAAAACCAGGTGCTTCGCTCCATGTCCTCCTTATACAGGTAACGCAATTGAGGTTACATGCAGAGGTCGGTTCTATATATAGCCTCGAAAGTGAATGGATTGATGGTGTAAGTATAAGCTTTCCGTTCTCCTCTGTAAGTATATACTCCATGTGTTTCCCAGCTGAATCGGTACCTATATAATCCGGATCAAGCTTGATAGAACCGTTTGGATCCCTTTGTATATATTTAATTCGTTCCATCCTTTCACCTCCTTAGGTATATGCCTATAATGGGATTGTACTACTGTACTTGATGTTTTTCAACATTGTGCTTAAGCTGGTATGAGAGCGAACGCTGCCATAATTACCAGGTTTATTGTTACCATACTAAGTATGGTCGAGGTGAAAACCGCCTGTGATGCAAATTCTGGCTCATTATCAAGCTCGATGGATGACAGCACGACGTTAACCGCGGTAGGTGCTCCAAATGCAATAACGATGACTCGTGCAATAATTCCATGAACTCCCATCAAAGATACTATAAGGTAGGCTACTGCAGGTGAGATTAGCAATCTAATTAAGCTTGAAAGATATAACCTCGCGTTGGTAAGTATAAATTTCGTTTCTGAGAGTTGAGCACCTAACGTTAATAGAGCTACCGCCATATAACCCTCTGAAAGGATAGCTAAAGGGTCAATAATGGGATCAGGTATAATGATTCCTGATGATCTCAATATAGCGGCTAAGGCCATGACATACAGCAGCGGCATTTTTAATATGTATAAAAATGCATCTTTAGGGCTCCTGTTTCCTGATCCAGCAGTAAAAATCCCTACAGTAAAGAAAGCTATATTGTGTGCCATAAGGATTATTGCCTGTATGGATAAAGCTATTGGATCATCAAATAACAGTTGGATCAGCGGTAGGCTAAAATTCCCTGCATTAAAGTAAGTAGATGAATTAATAAATACGCTGCTCTCAGATTTAGAGTATCCTCTTACCTTTGCTAATAACATAGATATTCCAACTATCAATAGAATAACAATAAGTGAAACAGTTGTCGTCGTTGTTATTACCTGACTGCTTAACTCACTTTGGTATACTTTCAAGAAAAGCATAGCTGGCATAAGAAGATATAATTGAAGCTTTGTTAGAGACTTTATGTCCAGGTGGAATACGGTGTTTAAAACCGCCCCTGCAGTTATGATAATAAAT
>CAZHLQ010000173.1:0-6623 GCA_964533235.1 uncultured Gudongella sp.
GTAAACTTTAATTATATCTATATAATAGAAAAATACTATTATATATTAAGGAATCTTAATATATAATAGATAAATCACTCTAGTTTTCTAAAACTACTTTGATATGCTATACTTAATTAAAAAGCAGTTGGAGGCTCAATATGTCTTATGATGGAATAGTAACTCGTGCGGTAGTGAATGAACTGAATAAAAAACTCGTCGGCGGTAGAGTCGATAAAATATATCAGCAAGAAAAGGATGAACTTACCTTTACAATATACAACAATGGTATGAATCATAAGCTTTTAATATCTGCCAGCAGTAGTACTCCAAGACTTTATCTTACAAAACTTACTTTCAAGAACCCAGAAACTCCACCTGTGTTTTGTATGCTTCTTAGGAAGCATTTAATTGGTGGTCATATTCTTAATGTACGTCAAGTAGGTCTGGATAGGGTTATTATACTAACTTTTTCAGGTACGGATGAGCTTGGTCATCAACAAAACAGAGAGTTGATTGTTGAAATAATGGGCAAGCACAGCAATATAATCTTAATCGAAGAGAATAGCAATCGTATCTTTGATTCGATAAAAAGAGTACCAGTGGATATATCCCGTGTAAGACAGATTCTCCCCGGTCTACACTATCACCCTATAGGAAGCCAGGATAAACTCGATCCTACGCAAGTTGAGAGGTTAGTACTTTTAAATTTGTATAATGCTTCAAGCGGCAATATGCAGGTTTACAAATTCATTTATCAGAGCTTCACAGGAATAAGCCCCTTGATTGCGAAAGCTATTTGTCAAAGCGCAGGTCTAGAACCTGAAAGAACTTTAGCTGGTATAGATGAATTTGAAGTCAATAGATTGATAGATGAATTTGAAAATATCATGAATATTGTCAAATCAGGAGTTTCCAAACCGATGATCGCCAGAAATGAGGATACAGGAGCAATTGATGGATTTCATGCCTTGCCTTTAGAATATTTTGGCTCTAGAGGGATCACCTTCTTTTCATCAGTGTCTGAGATGCTTGACTCTGTGTATTCTTCAAAGGAAATTTTCGACAGGGTAAGCCAAAAGTCTTCTTCCTTGAAAAAGGTCATACAAACAAAGCTGGAAAAATCTCAAAATAAGCTTGCAAAACTAAAGGATGAAATGTTGGAGAGCTCTGACAGGGAGAGATACAAGATCTATGCTGATCTCATTCAATCTAATCTGCATTTGATAAATAAAGGCTCTAAAGAAGTTCATCTGCAAAACTATTATGATCCTGAGATGGGAAATCTCTTAGTGCCACTTGATGAAAAACTTGGTGCAGTTGAGAATGCCCAGCGATACTACAAGAAATATTCAAAGTTAAAAACTGCAAGTGTTCAATTAGTCCAACAGATAACCGATACTGAAGAAGAAATTTCATATCTGGAGAATGTCCTTGTTAGTCTTGAAAATTCAACAGAAATTTATGAGCTTGAGGAGATTAGAAATGAACTGGCTAACGAGGGTTACATTTCAAGGATAGGAAAACCAGGAAAAAAAGTGAAGGATATAATATCAAAGCCTTTACATTTTATCTCGGGTGATGGATTTGACATATTTGTTGGTAGAAACAACAGGCAAAATGAAATCCTGACAATGAAAACTTCAAAAAAAGATGATATGTGGCTTCACGCAAGAGGGATCCCTGGGAGCCATGTCATAATTCGTACAGAAGGTAAATCGGTTCCAGACAAAACACTGGAAGAGGCTGCAGTTCTTGCAGCATGGTACAGTAAAGGAAGAAACAGCTCTAACGTCGAAATCGATTTTACTCAAAGAAAAAATGTATGGAAGCCAAAGAATACGAAACCCGGATTTGTTAACTATGAGCACCAGAGTACTATAATAGTAAATCCCAGCATTAAAATAATAAATGAAATAAGAAAGGTAGACGGGTGATCCTCTACCTTTCTAATATTTGGACTTCATCGTCACCATCAGTCTCTTGAAATCTTACACTTACTACCTCATTATTCGAGGTAGGTACATTCTTTCCAACATAATCAGGTCTGATTGGAAATTCCCTATGACCTCTGTCGACCAATACAGCCAGTTGAACCTTGCGTGGTCTTCCATTATCAATTAGTGCGTCTAAAGCAGCTCTAACAGTCCTGCCCGTAAAAATCACATCGTCCACCAAGACTACATTTTTACCATCTATGTCCCCTGAAAAAACTTCGTTTACAACAGGTTTATATCCTATTTCCTTCAAATCATCTCTGTACAGACTTATATCAAGTGTAAATACATCAACTGGAGAATCTTCAATCTCTTTGATTTTTTCTGCTATTCTATGAGCAAAAGGTACACCTCTGGTTTTGATCCCGACAAGAACGACATCCTTGATTCCCTTATTTCTTTCTACTATTTCATTCGCGATTCTAATAGTAGCTCTAAATATCGCTTTTTGATCCATAATGGATGCTTTGATCTTCATGAATGTCCTCCCTTCTGTTCAGCATCGATAATACTACTTTGAACAGTTCTGGCAGCTCAGCCATAAACTCCATATGTTCACCTGTAGTTGGGTGACTAAACTCTATTCTACCAGCATGAAGCAGCTGCACAGATACGTTAAATTCATTCTTAATATTAGAGTATACTGGATCGCCTACAATCGGATGGTTTATATTAGAAAAATGAACTCTTATTTGATGGGTCCTCCCGGTTTCCAGTCTTACTTTGACCAGAGTATACTTCCCGTAGTATCTGATCACCTTGTAATGAGTGACTGCAGGCTTACTGTTTCTAGATATAACAGCCATCCTCTTCCTGTTTGCAGGATCTCTGCCTATAGGTGCATCGATGGTCCCCTCTGTATCCTTAAGTATACCATGTAGTAAGGCTATGTACTCTCTCACCACTTTGTGCTCTTTAAGCTGGCTGGAAAGGATTCTGTGAGCCATATCAGTTTTTGCTACCACTAGAAGGCCAGATGTATCCTTGTCAAGCCGGTGAACTATACCTGGTCTAATCACACCATTTATTGAAGACAAATTATCAAGATGAAATAATAGTGCATTTACCAGAGTCCCATCATAATTACCCGGTGCAGGGTGGACTACCATTCCTTGATCCTTATTTATGACAGCCAGGCTGGTATCTTGGTATACTATATTAATTGGAAGGTTTTCTGCCTTTATCTTAAGAGGCTCAGCCTCTGGTATTAAGGCTACGATAGTTTCTCCTTCCTTGACAGTATAGCTTGCTTTTCTTTGCTTTCCATCAACAGAAACGTTGCCATCCTTTATTAGCCTCTGTACGTAGGTTCGGGACATTTCGTCTAACTCTAATGCGAGGTAATGGTCAAGTCTTTCGTTGTCCTCCTCCCCGACGTATAGCTCTATTCTTTTCATGCTATATCCGCCGCCTTTTTTTCAAGCTTATCAAATAGAACAGTATAAACTAATAAGCCAGTACCGAATACAATGAATATATCTGCAATATTGAATACTGGAAAATTGTATATTTTTAGATCCAGCTTAATGAAATCTACAACAAATCCCAGTCTGATACGATCAATGAGGTTACCTATGGCTCCACCTGAAAGCATTGATATTGAAAGCCGCGATAATAAAGTCAGTTTA
Organism: uncultured Gudongella sp.; assembly: GCA_964533235.1. Lineage (GTDB taxonomy): Bacteria > Bacillota > Clostridia > Tissierellales > Tissierellaceae > Gudongella. Next base: position 3,605 of record CAZHLQ010000173.1, read on the forward strand.
TTGTTGTTCTTCAACATATAAATCATCATGGCGATAATAACAAAAGAAGTAATTATTATAAAAAACCATCTTTGATTTTGAAGAATTCCAAAGGCAGCCCCATAATTTTTTACATAGTGCAGTTCTACAAAATTCTTAATGATCTCAACTGGCCTTTGACCCATAAGATATTTAGTTGCCGCTGACTTAGCGAATTGGTCTACAATCACTATCAAAATAGACAGAAATATTTCCAAAGTGTTTCCTCCCCAAATTTCCCTTGAATAAAAAAGGAGCCTATGCTCCCTGATCCTCTTTAACTGAATATACATCAGATTCCAAAAACCCTTCTGCTTCCTGGTAGTATTCTTGAAGTGATAGCAGTTGAGCTTGCAAAAACGACTCGTAACGAGTCTTAAATATGTATAGTTCCTTTCTTAACTGCTCGTATTCTTCCTTGACATCCTTAACTTCATCCTTTGTCTTTTCGATGATCCTTCTACCTTCATCTTCTGCGTTGCCTATTATTATTTCCGCCTTGCTACGAGCATTCATGGCAACGTCTTCCGCAGTTTTTTGAGCAATAATAAGAGTATTTTTGAGTGTTTCCTCCATAGTATTGTGTTGTCTTATTTGATCAGACAACATTACGATCTTATCCTTGTACTCGATATTCTCTTTATACATCTTTTCATAATCCTCAAGTATTTCATTGAGGAAGGCATTGACTGCTTTTGGGCTGTAGCCTCTGAACGATCTTGAAAATACCTTGTTCTGGATATCAAGAGGTGTTATCATGTCATCACTCCATTATTTATAGATTTTTAAAGCTATATTGAGCCGACCCTTCTTACTAATTCCCAGTCTGTCGTGATAAATAGCTCTGCCCAATCCTCGCACAGATATAATGTCACCTGGCTCCAGCTCATGGCTGGATTTCAATATTTGCGCCCAGTTCACCTTGACATCACCTGATTCAATTTTCAACTTGCTTTCAGACCTTGAAAGCCGGTAAGCAGCCCCCAATATAGCATCAAGTCTTTCTGAGGCGACAAATAGATTCTTCAGGTCATACTCCTGCTCTGGTATGACAATTTGATCCGTTTGCAGAATAGAACATTTTACCTTAATTTTCCCAACTTTCTCAAGGTTCATCAAAAGGTAATCAGCTATTTCATTCTTTGTGCATACCACGGCTGAACCCTCAAGAATGTAAATGTCGCCAAGCTTCTCACGTTTGATTCCCATCCCAATAAGACTTCCCAAAAAATCTCTGTGATCAAGAGAGTCGATATCACCTGCAATCTCTAAATAACTTGATTTTCCATTAAAATCGTTTTGGGACATATAATCTGGAAACATCAAAAAAAACTTTCGTTCTGAGTTCTCAGGTCCTCCAGCTTCTATAAAACCAAGCCCGGGTATTGACCTAAATATCGCTTTAGCTGTTTGCCGTTCAAAGGGGTCCAAGTAGTCGCTGTCCAGGACTAAGTGTTTATCAACCGCAATTTCCGCCTTATCAATCAGCTTTCTGATTTTGATCATCATCTCAGGACTTTTAATGTGAGATGTCAATCTCTCCCTATCGACCACAAAATCACCTCACCAGATTCAGAAGTAAGGTGTAAGCAAGCCTTAGAAAAATAATGGCTACCCAGGGAGAAAAGTCTATAAAGCCTCTTCCAAGACCAAGTTTATCCAGTAAAGCCCTTGCTGGCAGCATAATAGGATCAGTTAGCTCCATTATTATTTTGCCAAAAAAGCTATCCATCGATATTCTGAATATGGACATAAAAATCCTAATAATTATCAGGATCTCAATTAAATCAAAAAGAATCCTGACTGACCTTAATACTGTATACATTCAATTCTCCTTACCAGGGAAAAATCCCTCTGTTTTTGAGTTCATCCTTAAGTCCGTCAATTTCGATGTTGTTTGGAGCCAATATAAATATATCTTTTGTAACCTTTTGGATCTTACCCTCAACAGCGTATAATCCACCATTTATGAAGTCAAAGATTTGTCTCTTCACGGTCGTATCCAGTTGCTCAAAATTAACTACTATAGCCTTTCTTAGCTTAAGATCATCGATTATAGCAGGTGCTTCCTCATAGCTTAATGGTTCATGAACAGCAATTTTCATATTACTGTTTGTGTGTATATTGACCACCTTATTATTGTATTTCCTGGACTTAGGGGCGGCTACATCGTAAGATTCTTCTTCTGCAGACTCTTCTTCGAGTGCATATTCCTCTTCTTCCTCATAGTCGTCGATACCAATGAAATACTTAAACTTATCCATTATCTTGCCCACACATATCCCTCCTAGTAGTTTCTCTTGCCAAAAATACCTGTTCCAATCCTAATCATATTTGAACCTTCTAGTATAGCCAATTCAAAGTCATTTGTCATCCCCATGGATAGATACTTGAAGTCTATTTCTTTGTATGAATTAGATTTTATCCTCTCGCCAAGTTCAAACAAACCATTAAATGTTCTTCTAAGGATTATTTCATCTTCCACAAAGGGGGCTATAGTCATCAGTCCCTTTACCTTGAGATTATCATACTTAAGTAAAGCTTCTATAAAAGGTATAGTTTCATTGGGCTTTATCCCAAACTTGGTGTCCTCTCCAGCAACATTGACCTGAATCAAGGTATCGATAGTTTTTCCAGACTTTTTTGCTCTTTTGTCAATCTCCTCAGCCAATGAAAGTCTGTCAAGGGAATGGATCAAATGTACACTGTCAGCAATGTATTTAACTTTATTGGTTTGAAGATGTCCGATCATATGGTACCTTGCTGCATTTCTAAGTATTTCCATCTTTTCAGCCAGATCCTGAACCTTGTTCTCGCCTATATCTGTAGCTCCAGCTTCGATAGCTTCCTTGATCCTATCCAAATCAATAGTCTTCGTAACTGCAATCAACTGTATTTTGTCATCTCTTCCAGCTTTAGAGCAAGCTGAAGCTATCCTCTCATTAATTAAATTTAGATTTTCTTTAATGCTAATTTTTGATCCCCTCCGTTACTCTAGAAT
>CAZHLQ010000174.1:0-2083 GCA_964533235.1 uncultured Gudongella sp.
TCACCTTTCTTTGTTTCTAGTTATAGTATACCCCTTTGAATTTTAATTAACAATCTTTATGCAATTTATTCAACAATATTTTTAAATTGTACCCTGAGTCCTTAATTTTTCAAGCTCTTCCTCGCTATATCCCAGGAGTTCTGAGTAGATGTCCTGGTTATGCTCTCCCACTAAAGGAATACTCTGCTTCCTGTCCCCAGGGGTTTTGGACATTTTAAACACCGAACCACCCAGCTTTACCTTTCCTGATAGAGGCTGCTCGACCTCTACTATCATTTCTCTATGAAGTATTTGAGGATCATTAGCTACCTGATCAAAGGTAGGAACATTTGAGCAAGGCACCTTATATTTTTTCAATTCCAAGACAGCCTCATCTACAGTTCTTTCCTTCAGCCAATCATGAAGGATACCTTCTACTTCATCCATATGCTTGACTCTTAGGACTCTGGTCGTAAATCTTTCGTCGCTTAAAAGATCATCTCTACCTAATGCCTTAAGTACATTCTGCCATTGGTCATCTGTTATTGTGCAAATAACCACATAACCGTCCTTTGCCTTATATGAGCCAAAGGGAGTTGAGCTGCTAAGCTTATTACCGAATCTTTTAGGTGTTGACAAAGTGTCAAAGTAATTCGCTCGATCCGGGAAAACCATCGCCCAGATACCATCCTGCATTGAAATGTCGATTTGCTGACCTTCACCAGTCATCGTCCTGTAGTGAAGCGCCGCCAGTATGGCTATAGATGCGTTATACCCTCCCATGTAATCCGCTAAGGATACGCCGACCTTCAATGGTTCACCATCAGCATAGCCAGTCACGCTCATCAAGCCCCCCATAGCCTGCCCAACCATGTCGTAGGTTACTTCATCTCGGCGAGGCCCAGTCTGACCAAACCCGGAAATTGAAGCATATATGATGCCTGGGTTTATTCTACTGGCAACATCATATCCAAGTCCCAGCTTCTCCAATACTCCAGGAGCAAAATTTTCTACTAATATGTCGCACTCTGTTACTAATTTTTTAGCTATTTCAAGTCCGTCAGGATTTTTCATGTTCAAGGTTATACTTTTCTTACCGCGATTATAAGCAAAAAACTGGTAGGATTCTCCCTTGGGGGTCATAGGCGCTGCTTTCCTTTCAGGCTCTCCCGACCCTGGTCTTTCGACCTTCAATACCTCAGCCCCAAGCTCACAAAGAACAGACGTACAGTGGGGTCCTGAAAGATACTGGGTAAAATCCAATACCTTAACACCCTCCAATGCCTTTTTCATATTGCATCTCTCCCTATTCAGGTTTTCTGGTCAGCACAAAAAAACGGTGTGACCGTTATCAGGTGGAATGGGAAGGAAGTCTTCCCAATAGAAAATATGATATGAAAAACAATGAGTCAAGGCTAGTAATGGTTGGCGGCCAAGTCAACCAATACTGTCAACACTGAACGTGTTCCTTCACATATATATTATCATTGATTTTTAATGTTAACAATCCTTATTATGCAAATATTTGAAAAATTTGGTTTGCTAGATCTTAAGACTCTTCCACTACAAATGAACCTATAACATATATGCCTGTAATAATAGCCATAATTATCCAAACCCCTGTAAACCCGATCCATCGAACAGTCAAGCTAGAAATCAAAGACGATGCAATTAATCCAATTTGTATCACAAATGAATAAAGCGACAAAATACTTGCTCTTATATTAGATGGAGTTAGGCTGTTTATTATGGTTAATTCAGCTATATTACCCAGACCTAGGCTTAAGTATAAAAATATGTATAGTAATATATAGCCCGCTTTTGATGTTTGGAGTGCAAATAGTACCAGTGAAGCACCTAGCAATCCTCTGCTAAGTATATGGATCCTGAAGTTCGTTTTACTTTGACCACCAAGAACCCTTTGGGCAAGGAAATTTCCTCCGGATACAGCTGCGAACCCTAGAAACAATATTATTCCAAGCATCCAATTGCTTTCTTCACTACCACTCACCTGAATGAAGGCAGGCTGCCAATAGGTTTCAACTGAAGACAATGCCAGGCCCACTGTAAATCCTCCTGATATGGCTATAGCAAAGGCTTTGCT
>CAZHLQ010000175.1:0-3284 GCA_964533235.1 uncultured Gudongella sp.
GGGTAATATATAAGAGATTGATATATTGAAAATAATGTCAAGAGGAGGTCATGGTATGGGAATAATGGATAAATTGAAAAGTATGCTTGGAGAAGCAAAGGAGAAGGGTGAGCAGCTGGTAGATAAAGCGGAGGACTTTGCTGAGGAGGCCAAGGATAAGGCAGAGGAAGCCTTCGACAAAGCTCAGGACAAGTTTGAAGAGGTAAAGGATACTTTGGAGGATAAGCTTGAGGACATCAAAGAGGATGCAGAAGCTATAAAGGATAAAGCGAAAGAAGAGGTTGAGGAGCTAAAGGATAAGGCAGGGGATAAGAAGGAAGAGCTTGAGAAGGACTTTGAAGAGAAAAAAGAAGAAGTAGAAGAAAAGGTTGAGGAAGTCCAGGAAGGAGCTTCAGAGGCTCTTGGAGAGGCTGAAGAAAAAATCAAGGATATAACAGAATAGCAATTAAGGACAGCCAAATAAAATGGCTGTCTTTTCATTGGACCAATGCTCATGAATAAGCTAAAATATACCTAAGATAACTTGGAGGTAAGAACGATGACTGAGATTGGTTCAAGATATATTACAGAAGTAATCGACTTAACACATGATGGAGATGGAATAGTAAAAGCTGGAGATTTTACAGTTTTTGTAGCAGGCTGCTTGATAGGAGACAAAATAGAATTTGAAATTTCTGAACTGAAGAAGAATTTTGGGATCGGAATACTTAAAACAATAATTGAGCCATCTCCAAAAAGAGTCAACTATGCCTTTGATGCAGAAAGCCTAGGAGGCGGAGTATCTCTTATAGGATTGGATTATAAGGCGCAACTTCAATGGAAGTGGGAGAAGGTTAAGAAAGATTTAAATAGGATCGCAGGACTTGATCCGGAAATCAGGCCTATTATAGGCATGGGGCATCCATTCAGATATAGAAATCATACGCAGGTGCCAGTAGGCTGTAGCAACGGTAAGATAGTAACCGGATACTATAAAAAGGGGACAAATATAATAGTACCAATGACTGAGGACTATCTTCAGCCAGAATTAGGTGACAGGATACTTTCAGTAGTCCGATCCTGGATGAAGGATCACAACATTGAGCCTTATGACAGATTTGTAAAATCTGGAAAGATTAAGCACATCGGTATAAGAATAAACCAAATCAATGAGGCAATGGTAATAGTAGTTACAACCTTTGACAAGCTGCCAGAGCTTCACAGTCTCGTACACAAGCTTGTAACGGATGCACCTGGAGTGGTAAGTATCTATCAAAACATCAATCCTGAGGATGGCGGTCCTACCTATGGAAGTCAATATAGGCATATTTTTGGACAAGAGAAGCTGATTGATTATATTGGAGAGCTGAGATTTGAAATTTCTCCAAATTCATTCTTCCAGGTCAATACCAGACAGGTAAGCAAGCTCTATGACACTGCCATTGAATATCTTGAGTTAAACAAAGATGATACTGTATGCGACGTATATAGTGGAATTGGAACAATCACAATTTCTGCTGCAAAATCCGCAAAAATGGTTTATGGGATAGAAAGTGTAAAAGCAGCAGTTGATAATGCAAAGAACAATGCAAAGATAAATGGTATCAGAAATGCAGAGTTTATAGCTGAGAGAGCAGAGATTGCATTTCCTTCATTATTGAAGTCTGGTGCCGTTATAAACAAAGTTATTCTCGATCCTCCCAGAAAAGGCTGTGATCGGAAGGTAATTGAAGCGTTGTTGAAGCTTATGCCTGAGAGGATTGTATATGTGTCATGTAATCCTTCAACATTGGCAAGAGACCTTAAACATTTAACAGAGGGAGGGTATGAGGTCAAAGCAGTCCAACCTGTGGATATGTTCCCTCATACAGCTCACGTTGAGACGGTTGTATTAATGTCGCACAATATGTAGCGACAGATAAAAAATCAAACACAATATGTTGTATTTTCACGCATTCAAGGAGTGGATATTGCCTACTTATCATTGGTGCGAAATTGTGATAAAATTAGGCTAAATCAAGGCAAGAAGGTGAGTTGATGGATTCAAAGATTTGGTATATTCCGGCAAGGAATGACCGCTTGGAAAAGAATGTTGGAATCTATTGCAGGGTCAGTACAAATGAAAAGGAACAGCTATATAGCCTAGCAGCACAGATTTCTGCTTTGACGAGAGCAGTTGCGAATGTTAGCCAATGGAGGTTGGCAGATGTCTTTATCGATATCGCATCAGCGAAGGGGGAAGTTCCTCGCCGTGAATTTGAGCGCTTGATTAAAGAATGCGAGGTTCATAATATCTCTGTTGTCCTGACAAAAAGTATCAGCAGATTTGGCCGGGATACTGTAGAGACTTTATCAGCACTCAACAGGCTGAAAGCAGCAGGCGTCAGAATCATATTTGAAGAAGAAAATCTGGATACCGATGAAGTCGACAGCAATCTTATGATTTCAGTGATGGAATCCTTTGCCCAGGCTGAGAATGAGAGCCGAAGCGAAAATATTCGTATGGGACTAGCTATGAGAGCGGCAAACGGAACCTCCGGATTTTACAAACGAAAGCTCTACGGCTACGTCAAGAATAAAGATGGTGAACTTGTAATAGAAGATGAACAGGCTAAGGTGGTGCGAGATATTTTCAGATGGTACCTTGATGGCGCCAGCGTGCTTGGTATCATAAAGAAACTATCAGACGCAGGTATTCCTTCCCCTACCGGTAAAGAAACGTGGAGCAAGCGTTCTATAGAGAAAATGCTTGAAAATGAGAAGTACACAGGTACGGTTACACTTTTGGATTCTGCTACACAGGAATATGAATATCAGATGAAGGAATGTCATCCACCGATTATAACAGAGAGCGAATTCAGGGCTGTACAGGAAGAAAAGAAAAAGCGAAGCAATATCGTAACAGATGATGACGGTACGCGTCGCAGCAGTAAGAAATATACTTCTAAAAAGAAATAACAAATTTTTATGGAGGTAACGAACGTGAAGAAAATAATCATCTTTCTTATATGTGTGGTAATGATTTTTAGCTTGAGTGCATGTGGTGGGAATGTTAAGAATGTCAATGTGGTAGATGTAAAATCAGAGATTTATACATCTGATGATATTAAGTCCGCTATTGATACTATCAAAAAAGAGTTTGATAAAGATTGGAAGGGCTGTACATTAAAAGAAATCTATTATGCGGGTGACGAGACTTCCAAGGATTATCAAGATTGGGCAGATAGAAATGATGCGGATGAAGTCATAGTTTTATTGTCTTCTTTTGATGTAGACTCATCAGGTGGAGATGGTTCACTCAACTC
>CAZHLQ010000176.1:0-2306 GCA_964533235.1 uncultured Gudongella sp.
ATGAGATGATCGTGAATCGCGCCGCCATGCCAAGCCGCGCCTCCGAGGCTGGTACTGTTCTTGGACAGGGACCGGACGCCAACACATGCCTGATGAGCGCCTGCCAAGAACTGATCCGCCGCCGCCCTCCGGAAGCCTGGGATAATCTGGCCATCTACCATCGGTCTCAGTATATCGTCCTCCTGGAGATGCTGAGCCATGGCGGCGATGTAATCAGAGATATTTACCAAGATCCCACATCCAGATTAAAGAAGTCCGACATCCCGGCGGCATTGGCTGTGATCATGCCTTTCATTTTGTTATTCCAGAGATCGACCATGGCCGGGTTGGCCTTATGCCAGCCGATCTCGATGGGGTGATAAAGCCGCTCCTGCCGAGCTCCGTAATTGTATCCCGAGCCCGCAAACGCGCCCCGGCTGCCCACCCATAGCTCCCATTTGAAGCTGCCAATCTCTTTGACTTCGGCATGAATGGTGCTATCCCAGTTGCCGGTTTTCTTATGAGTCAATGGGTGGATCTCGTTGGTGGCCAGGATCCCCATTTGCTTCGCCAGCTTCGGGATGTCATTAAGTCGTTGCTGCCGCTTCTCCATGCCCGCCAGGACTTCACCCAGATTGGTGAACTGGATGCCAGTCATGGAGCCACCAGTTCAACCCGATTCAGATTTGTATACTCAATCTCGAAAGAAATGATGGAATCAATAGCCGTCATCATAAGCCATTCCTCAGAGCGGAGCACTACGTATTTTTCATCATAGTCTTCTAATATGCCCTCGCTCCCAGCCTTGTTTCCGCCCGGCGTCGGAGCCACTCCGATAAAGATCATCCGGCCTTTGGCAGATCTCAAGAAATCATCGAGCAGCCGGCTCAATATCGCCGCCTCCGGCTAAACACGTTCTCGCCTCGGGCCATCGACAGAAAGCCACGGGCGGCCAGCGCAGCCAGGATCAGGTACGGCGCGGCATAGGGGCCGGTGAAGAGGTCATGAGCATTGGCGAGTATTGTGTGGATCATTTTTCCCTCTTTACGGCATCATAGAGCAGCTTCAAAATCGTTAACGTCTCCTCGTCGCGTTTGCTCACAAATTCAAAGAACCTATTATGATAAACATCTAACCACAATTTGATCACAAATAACAATGTTGATAATATTAAGCAATAGCAAAATGTAACAGCGCCATATAAAATAGCAATTTGTTGATCATAATTCAGCGCGTCCATTTTTCGCTATGCATGGGCGGTTTTGTAAGGTGGTGTCGATGTTTCCGACCGTTTTTTTTATGCAGGCGGCTTGATCATCGTGCTTTTCCAGCCTGCTCAAAGATTCCGTTTTGAATTCTTTTACCTCATCTCGATACTCCTTTATTGCCACTACAATCTCTTTGATCGCATCGAGGATACGGGCATCACGTTCTACCTGCTGCTGAAATGATCGCTCATGGAATTTGCTATTATCATCGGTAATCTTTTTGAGAGCATATAACACAGCAGGAACCAGCAACAGCAGCATGAAAGCAACGACTGCTTCACCAAATGTCCCTATGTGCTGGAGCAGCTCAGTTTCGGCAGACATAACGCTCCCCCCATTCCTCTGCGTTCATGGGGCCGGGCAGGAGAAGAGGCCAGAGGGCAGGGATCATTGCCCCCTCATTGCCTGCATTTCTTCTCGCGCTTTAAAGTAGCTGGTATATGCATCCTTTAGCATCAGCATGAAGCCCGCCAAGACCACACCAGAAATAAAATCCGGAACAGGCTTTTCATACGCAGCCAGCCCCATAACCACAATGGCAATGAGCAGCACTGAGCATAACATTGCCAAAGTGAGCATGAATCGCGTACTTACTTCAGAAATCTCCATGATACTCCTCCGCCCAACCTTCTTCTATGAGCCGGTCTGCTCTCTGCTCATCCAGGAGATGGCCGTGCACCATCGAGCCTACGTTGTAGACCGCCCCGGCCAACAGCTTCTGGCCAAAAAAAGGATAGGCTTGCAGGATGCGGATTTTTCGCATTATCACCGCTTCCTCGGGATGAATATCAGGTTCTCGCCTGTCCGATCATTGATGAATTTGGTCTGGCTAGGAGTCCTGCCATATGAGCCGCCGTCGCTCACCCATCCATCCTTTTTCAGCCACGGCTGCTCAAATACCGCCGGATCGGTGCCGGACAACTCCACCGCATCGATCCCAAACGCCTGGTTTACGGCGTCGATGGATAGGCCGGACACATTGAGAAGACCGCTCACCTGATCGCCTGACCCTATGAGCATGGCCCCTGGTGCATCCGGGCCTTTGGCATTGCCCTGGAT
>CAZHLQ010000177.1:0-1983 GCA_964533235.1 uncultured Gudongella sp.
ACAGTTATGGGCAGCAATTTTGACAAAACAAAAGAAAATGTAAAACAAGTGTAAAACCCCACCGAATGAGAGAAGAACTTATGGCGCAAGTCGTCACCGCAGTAATTTCATTGATCGTAAGCTCCGGAATTACCGGAGTAGTTTACAACGTAATGAAAACGCAAATAACCAGTCTTAAAGAAGAATTGGAACGTAATCGCGAAGATTTCAACAGTCGAATTAAACAACTCGAGGAAAAGCTTATAAAAAGTCAGCAAAACACAACCATGTGGTTTCGCAAGTTTCATGCTTTAAAAAGCATTATTACCGAGAACCACTGCAAAGGGAGGGAATGCAAGGTGCATAACAAATACCTCGAATTTCAGGCAACAGAAGGGGAGGTCATAGAAGATGAATAAAATTAAAATATTTCAAACCACAAAAAAATTACTCGAAAACGGCAGCGGCTACAGTATTAAGAGCTGGTTTCTGTACGGCACATTCATATGCGGAACTATCATACTACTTGCTTCGGGAGGCGTAATGCTGTACGATGTGCTGTATGATGGGCGTGTTGACAGTTCACTTGCCGACCTTGCCGAAGTAATCACAGCCGTGTCGGGGCTTTTTGTAGCTGCCGGACTGCCTAAGATAGCGGGAGAGATTTTTGAAAAACGAAATAACATACAACCTAAAAGTAAAGAGGAGCAAACAACATGATACGCGTAGTAATAGTAGGCGATAAAGCCCACGGAATAGGAGTAGCGGGAAAAGGAAGTCCCGACGGCACGCATAAAGAATACAAGTGGAGCCGCGAAGTGTGGGCCGACATTGAGGTGCTTGCCAAAGCGCACGGCTACCCTATTGAGTTTACAAGTTATGGCGACGACGAGCCAGGACGAATTGAGCGTGTAAAAGCCGGAAACAAAATATGCGATAAGTACAAAGATTACTATCCGCTGTTTATCTCCCTGCACAACGACGCAAGCAAGGCCGATGGTACGTGGGGGACAGCCAGAGGGATAAGCGTATGGACAACGCGAGGACATGACATGGCCGACGTGTTTGCCGACATAATGCTTACTAACCTGCACGGTATGCTAACCGAGACAAAGAAGCGTATTTATTCCCCCGCTAAAGGCGCTAAAGACTTCGAAAGCAACTTCGACGTGTTGGCCGGAAGCAAAACGGTAAAGCCAAAATACAACGGCATTCTGATTGAATGTGGTTTTCAGGACAACAAAGAAGATTTAGCCCTGCTAAAATCACCGGAATTTAAAAAGAAAGTAGCAGACGCCATTATGAATGGTATTGAAGACATAAACAGGTACGTGGTAGAAAACAACTTAAAATAATAATCAAAATGAAAAACCGTAAAGAAATACAACTATGGGCTACATTGGGCATTTTTGCCCTCATATTCGTGGCAGGCATTATCACCAACACGGCAGCCAGGTGCAGTGCCGACGAAAGCGCAGCCGAAAAGATACGTGTGGACAACTTGCTGCAAAAGCAGAAGGATAGTTTGTGGGACGTGTTTGATAACAGGGAACTGGCTATAATGGACAGTCTCGAAGATATCAGATACAGAAGTGCGCAGGAAATGCACGCAGAAAATGAAAATCTGAAAAACGACCTGAAACGTGAGCGCAAAAAGTCGTCGGATTTGGAGAAGAAATTCCGCGAGAATCCCACTCTCGAAAATTGCACCGAAACGGTGGATCAACAAAAGGTGGAAATTGCCAAGCTATACAACGTGACGGATAGTCTCGACAAAGAAGCGCAGAACTGGTGCGAACTATACGAAGCTGAAAACGTAAAAGGCATAAAGAAAGACAGTATTATAGCCCGTAAGGACAGAACCATAGCCACTCAGAACTCACAACTCTCGACACTCCGTGCCGAAATATCAATAGTAGACCAGAAACTAAACGACCCGAACGCACTGAAACGCAACTGGAAATGGGCAACAGGGAGTTACCGCGATTGGCTGAGAGACAGGGA
>CAZHLQ010000178.1:0-1866 GCA_964533235.1 uncultured Gudongella sp.
GACTCTGCGAGCTTGACCAGCGCAAAGATCGTCGCCATCTGGGACTCCGAAATCTCCTTTACCTTTTCCGAGACCAGCTCTTCCAGTTGCTTGCTGTATCTCTCCAGCGCATCCTCCGCCTGTTTCATTTCGGTGATGTCCTGCAGCGTGCCATAGCTGCGCACCGGTTGATCGAGCGCATCAAACTCCGTATGGATTAAAACTTGCACCCAGCGCATCGATCCATCCGGCATCATGAGTCGATAGCGATCGTTCCACTCGCCGTGTTTGGTCATCAACGTCCGGGTCGTGTTTTGAATGTGTAGCAGATCCTCCGGATTTACGCGCTGTAAAAACAACTCCCTGCTCGGTGTGAGCGCGTGATCGATCTGCAGGATATCATACAGCGAGTCCGACCAGTATTGCCTGCCCACGCGATGGTCGATGTCCCATCGTCCGATGCGCGCGATCTGCTGCGCTTCGTTTAGCCTACTCTCGCTCTCCGCAAGCCGCAGGTTCGAAACCTCCAGATCGCGTGCGATGTCCGCATGGCTCAACACCAGCTTTCGAAACAGCTCGTCAGACATCCTATTGTCTACGATCATGGCAAAGCTCTCCAGCGCATAAAGCGATAGAGCAGCGTCTGCCTGCGTTCGAATATCCCTATAGATCGCGCCGTCTTTTTCGGAATCCCAGCGTTTCATAGCCCTTTCTCCGCGATCAGATGGTCGATGCCAACCGCGTCCAGCTTGCGCAGGTAGTCGATCACCCGCTGCGCATCCTGCTTGTTTCGGAGTATGCTTCCATGCTGCGGGGCGATACGCGCAAAATCCAGCGACTCCACGACGTCGAGCGCATGCTTGAGCGCGGCGGTCGACGGCATGATGCGCGTATGAAACTGGTCGATGCCATAGATCGGGCATCTCTTTCCACTCTTCGGGCAAATCCGCTGGCCGCGGCATGCGTCGCAGTCATTTGTCAGCTCCAGATAGAGCTGCCAGTTTGCGTCATAGCTGCCAAAAAGGTCGCTGGAAAACAACGTCTTCGTCTTTGTGTCAAACGTGATGAAGCTGCCGGGCGCGTGGCAAAAGGGCGTGCCGTGGAAGGTCAGCTTTCTGCCAGTTTCGAAGACAAACGCACTTCCGATCACGCGGTAGTCCAGCTTTGGGGTTTTTTTAGAGTAATAATGGATGAACACGTTGTTTTCCATGTGGGAAATGATGCGCAGCTCTTTCGTCTGTATCATCGCTTCGAGCTGCGGCAGATTCCCGCAAAGATCGGGGTCGTAGTGTTGATAGATGAGCCGTTTGATCTGCGACGGCTTCAGCCCTGTACGCAGAATCTTGAGCATGACATAGCTGAAGTCATCCCGGCTGCCGCCATCGATGAGCACCGCCTCATCTCCCTCGCGGATTAAGTACGGGTTACAGTGTAGTCCTACGTTGTTGCTCGTGTAGCCAAGCCAGATGATTCCGTCCGCGATCTCAATCGGGTTTAGGTTCAGTTCTTCCGTGGCCTCCATACTTGCCCCTCCGATCCAGCGCCTTCTCTCGTCCGATCCGCCGCATATTTGTGTTCTATATGCACTTAGTCTAGCGATATTCTCTCTTGCACGCAATAGTATTTTATGCTTTTCTTACATCTCATGGTATTAAGCGCCTATACAAACGTAATGCGATATGCGGCAACCCGCGCCAATTTCTCCGCCTTTATCGGCAAAACGCGGGGTTTGCGCGTCACACACTCGCGAAGCTTTGCGAAATCGCTCGCAACCGGACAAGCAAATCCAGCGCGGTTTTGTACATGTATTTACGCAGAAGCTCCCCGCCAAGCTGCAGCTCCTGTAGCGCCCGATCCGCAGCATCCCGCATCAGTCGTTGCGCTTCT
>CAZHLQ010000179.1:0-2876 GCA_964533235.1 uncultured Gudongella sp.
TCGTTTACAGTTACGATGTGTACTCCCAGACCTGTCAAGGCATTGAGATATGCCGGTAAAGTAGCTACAAGAGTCTTACCTTCACCTGTCTTCATCTCAGCTATACGACCCTGATGCAGGATCACGCCGCCATATATCTGGACTGGAAAGTGCTTCATCCCAAGTACTCTCCAGGACGCTTCCCTTACAACCGCAAATGCCTCAGGTAAAAGATCGTCTAAAACCTCACCCGCAGCATATCTATTTTTGAATTCAATAGTCTTATTCTTTAGCTGATCATCAGTAAGCGAGGCTATTGTTTCTTCCAAGGACAGAACCTTTTGTACGGTCCCATCCAGCTTCTTCAGCTCCCTTTCGCTATAGGTGCCAAAGACCTTGTCAAACAATCCCATGTAAATCATCCCCTTCAAATTAACATCATTTTATTATACCACTTATCCACAATGATGCCAATAAAAAAGCAGGGTGGTTAGCCCTGCTTGTGCTCTGGTTATTAGTAGACTTCCGGCTCTATCAGTCCGTAGTTTCCGTCCTTTCTCTTATAAACGACTGAAACATCCTCGGTTTCTGAATCCATGAATACGAAGAAGTTGTGTCTTAAAAGCTCCATTTGAAGAATTGCTTCATCAGGCGACATTGGCTTAAGTCCGAATCTCTTTCTTCTTACTAGTCTTGGCTTGTCCTCCTCTTCTTCTGCAGAAAGTGATGGAACGTTGTCAAATCTTATGGTGTCGTTGTTTTGATATCTCTTCTGCAGCTTTGTTTTGTGTTTTCTGATCTGTCTTTCAAGCACGTCCACTGTCTTGTCGATAGATGCGTACATATCGTCGCTTGACTCTTCAGCTCTTAGGATTGTGCCGGGAAGGTTTATGGTAACCTCGATGATCTTTCGATTTTTCTCTGTACTGAAAGTTACATTGCCTGCGATGTCAGTCTGGAAGTATTTCTCCAGTTTCCCAAGCTTCTTTTCAGTTACATCTCGTAGAGCATCAGTTACCTCCATGTTTTTTCCAGTAAAATTCATTTTCATAAACCCAGCTCCTTTCATATAAGTCTTGCAAAACTTATACTGTTTGTCATATTATACCCACGGAGATTTAGGATTAACAGGAAGATAAAAGGATAGTGAATAAGTAGTAGTGAATAGTGAATAGTAGGGGCGACCATTGGTCGCCAGTTAAGAACTAAGAACCAAGACCTTAGATTCTTCGGCAAGCCTCAGAATGACTCATTTATGTGTTCTGAACGGCAGTGAAGGATCTTTTTTGTCGCCTAACGCGATTTTATTCCTGTGTATAATTTTATCGTTATCTTGTGGATAAGTTGATAAATAGCTGTGGATAGTGTGGGCAAACTTGTGGAAAACACCACTTTCCGGGCTTTTAGATGTGGACTGCCACCTTGATAATTATATCTAAATAGGGTAGAGTATAAAGGTAATATATTGTTGAGAGGAAAGTACCTATGGAATGGAAAAAACTAAAAATTGGGATGCGAACAATTAAGACAGGTCTTGCTGTCATGCTTGGAGTTACAGTCGCCGGAATGGTCGGATTAAGAAGTCCTTTATTCGTGGCAATCGGAGCTATAAGCACTATGCAGACCTCTGTATCTGAGTCCTTTGTAATGGGAAAAAACAGGATCCTGGGGACGATAATGGGTGCCGTCGTAGCAGTAACGATAGCAGAGTACCTTCCTTACAGCAACATTTTCCTTGGTCTGGGAATAATTATCCTGATCCATATTCTCAATCTGCTTGGTTGGAAAAAATCTATCTCGCTTTCAGCGATTGTATTTTCAGCGGTCTACCTGAATAGAGATACAGGGATGATCGAGTATGCAACAAATAGAGTTTTGGATACCTTTATCGGGATAGTTATGGGTGTACTGGTCAACTACCTGATCGCAACGCCAGACAGCAGCAAAAAACTTATTGATAAAATAAACGCTTTTGTAGGAGAGGCAAAGTTTTTTACTTATAACCTAATAGTGGGTAAAAAAACTGTGGATCTGGAGGACTTAAAGGAAAAGCTTGCTGAGATCGAGAAGCTTCAAGAGCTTGTTAGGAGTGACAGCAGCATCATTTTTGACGAAGCAGCCTCAAATAACGATACTGCCAATGCCTTCCAGCTGCTGGACGAGCTGTACAACGACCTTTCTGCTATAGCTGCCATGAAATATATTGCGATAATAAGCTCCAATAATTTATCCCTTGCCGGTGAGGTATTCAAAATTACGCCTATATGGTATGAGAAGACCATAATCAGCGAGGAGGATATAATTTTTAATTATCACCTTCAACGACTTTTAAAAATTTTGTATACTATGTAGAAATCTATAAATAAAGGGGGAGTACGGATGTATGAGAGAGAGTTTTACGACGTTTTGAACCAGGGTGAGCGGATTCTTTGGGCTGATAAGCCTAACAGGACTATACATCTTCTCAAGGGTGTGCCCATGCTGATTTTTGGATTGCTTTGGGGAGCATTCGATTTCTTTTTCATAATGATGGCAAGCGGTACCGGTATGATGTATTTCATGGTACCCTTTATGCTTATCCACATGGCACCATTATGGATCGGAGTAGGAGGAATGGTAGCTCTTCTTGCCAGCTATAAGAACACTATCTTCTGCTATACTGACAAGAGAGTCATTATAAGAGGCGGTTTCTGGGGGATCGATTATAAGTCCATAGATTTCGATGCAATTGCTGCAATTGAAGTCAACGTCAACCCCATTGAGAATAATCTCGGAGTAGGCACCATAAGGATAAATGAGGATTATATACATACTGGGAAAAGATCAGTAAGAACCGGTAAGAGGCTTTATGGGATCGATAGACCTTATGAAGTATACAAGGAGCTGAAGAAGGTTGC
>CAZHLQ010000180.1:0-2518 GCA_964533235.1 uncultured Gudongella sp.
ATTTTGAAGCGTAATAACTTCAATTAATTATCATTATGAATCTAAACAAAACATTCGAGAGTTTGCAGATCAAGGAGATGCAAATTCGCAATTACAGTCCCCGTACAATTAAGACGTATTGCAGCCTGCTCATAAAACTTGAAAAAGACTTGGGTAAATCGCTGTATGAGGTTACCACCGAAGACTTTAAAAACTGGTTACATTACCTGATTACCAAAAAAGGAATTTCCGTTTCCACGGTAAACCAGCTTATAAGTGCTTTCAAGATTTTTCATGTAGACGTCTGCCATCGCAAATGGGAAGAGTTCCATGTAAGACGGCCTCGCAAGGAGAAAAAACTCCCCATAGTTTTGTCATTGCAGGAAGTGCAACGCATGATCACGGTAACAAACAACATAAAGCACAGAGCCATTCTAATGCTTACTTATTCTGCGGGACTTCGCAGGATGGAAGTATTACAAATCAAACCACGCGACATTGATTCACAGCGTATGCAAGTACGTATCGTGCAAGGAAAGGGGAAGAAGGACAGATATACCATTCTTTCGTGGAAAACACTCGAAGTGCTGCGAATGTATTATAAATTGGAACGACCAAGCACTTATCTATTCGAACCGATGGGGCGTAAAGGACAACCCTTGTCGGAAAGAACTGTAGAGTATATTGTGAAAAACAGTGCTAAAAATGCCGGAATAAAAAAAGAGGTATCGTTTCATACATTGCGTCATTGTTTTGCCACCCATTTATTGGAAGCCGGTGTAAACCTGAGACAGATACAGCAGTTCATGGGTCATACTTCATTGAAGACCACAGCTGTTTACCTGCATGTAGCCCATATCAAAACCAGCGAGTTTACTTCTCCATTGGATGATATAACACTTTTCTGATCTATCATTATGGAGAATAAAAAGCAAATCATAGAGATTGCTGACATTTTCCGGGATAAGAGACACGATTTCCTGACCGAGAACACACTTTGTGCCGTACAGCAAAAAGCAATGGAAGATATTATTGCCTGTCGTACTTCAGAACTTGGCGGGCATACATTGAGTTGCAATCATTGCGGTCACAAGGTTCAATCCTATAACTCGTGTCGTAATCGCAATTGTCCCAAATGCCAGTACATAAAACGGATGCAATGGGTGGATAAACTTGCGGCTGATCTCCCCCCGGTAAAACATTTTCACATTGTTTTCACAATACCCGCGTGTCTGCACAAACTGTTTTATATCAATCAGAGGATTGCTTATTCCTTGCTCTTCAAAGCAGCCGGACAAACACTGATGCAATGTGCCAGAAACACGCATTATTTAGGCGCAGAGGCCGGAGCTGTTGCCCTGTTACACACCTGGGGTCAAACAATGACCTATCACCCGCATATTCATACCATTGTTCCTGCCGGAGGAGTATCCGATGATGGAATGGAATGGGTACCAAGTGCTAAAAAGTTTTTTGTCCCGGTAAAAGTACTCAGCACCGTTTTCAGGGGTATTTTATGTCGGCTACTGCAGGAGTCAGTATTCAGGAAGGAGATCAAACTTCCGGATGATACACCCGATTTTCAGACCATAAAAGCAAAATGCTACGCTAAAAAATGGGTGGTTTATGCAGAAAAACCGTTTGCTTCACCCGATAATCTGGTCCGTTATCTGGGCAACTACACACACCGTGTGGCAATTAGCAACCACCGTATGGTAGGTTACAAAGATGATAAGGTTACTTTCAGCTATAGGGATAACAAGGCAGGAGGTGCAAGAAAAACAATGACCCTGGAAACTATGGAGTTTATACGGCGATTCATGCAGCATGTCCTTCCATGTGGATTTAGCAAAATACGTTACTTCGGATTCATGGCTATCTGCAAAAGGAAAACAAAGCTCAATTTATGCTATTCACTGTTGCCCACCCCAACCTGTTTTTCAAGACTTACAGGACTGCTTGCAATGGAAGTTTTACAAATAATATCCGGTAAGGACCCGATTATTTGCGCAAAGTGCAAAAAAGGGAAATTAATGGTAAGCCCGGCATGCAATGTTTTACACATGGAACCAGGATAATTCTGATAATTAACAAAAGCGTTCTTTCCATTTAATGACAAAACTCGTATAGATGATGAGCAAAATCATACAGGGAGAATTATGCATTTACGTGGACGGTCTAAGATTAAAAAACAATCATGTACTTGAAAAAGAGCTTTTATAGGAACTTATTAACACAAATCAAGCAAAAACGCCAACCTCCCATAAATACTTTTCCCATAGCAATAGGTTCCGTTCAACTAGTTTTATTTGCCATTATTGATATCATATTAAATTAATCTTTGTGAAAATTTGTGAATCAACTTCTTTTCAATAACTTTGGTGGGCTATAACGGCGAATAAAACACTAAGATGTTATGGCCAATGTTAACAGACGGCTGTAAAGTGATAATTTAAGACAAAAATGGAAAGACGACCAAGAATAAATATTGAGATGACAACAACCGACAAAATAGTTGAGATTATCGGTTGGCTTGCAT
>CAZHLQ010000181.1:0-1858 GCA_964533235.1 uncultured Gudongella sp.
CTTTTAGAACGGTTTAATATCTTACACTTATATTATAAACATTTTTATGAATTTTCGCAACGAAACAAATGGCTAATTTAGATAAATTAAGATAAAAATCGTGTAAATTAATAGTGTTTGAGCATACCCCGATTATTGGAACATATAAAATCATTGCAGCAGCTACATATTTCTTTGGTTTACGGGTATTATTGTTATTTTTAGTAGTAAATGCATTTGGCATCGGTACAGAATATATGTTTGAGAGGAAAAACAAAAAGAAAATTTCAGAGGCTATTTTTGTTACCTGTATCCTCTATACAATGACTCTTCCACCATCAACACCCTTCTGGATAGCTGCAGTAGGGATAGTTTTTGGTGTGTTTTTCGGGAAAATGGTCTTTGGAGGTTTTGGCAAGAACATATTCAATCCAGCTTTAGTTGGCAGGGCATTTATTTATGTATCCTTCCCGGAACCATTGACTATTCACTGGACAAATGTATCCACAAGCTTCCCTGGAGGCTTTGGTGTATACCTGAATGACGGTATAGAAATGGTATCAAGAGCTACCCCAATGCTTGCTTTCAGAGACTCGGGTACCATGGAGCCTATATTCAACCTACTTTTAGGTAATATTTCAGGCTCAATAGGTGAGACAAGTGCTATCCTTGTTATACTTGCGGGTGCCTATCTGATCTATAAAAAGGTTGCTTCCTGGGAGACTATGGCTGGTTGTATAACTGGTTTTCTGGTGTTGAGCACAGTGCTTTACATGGCAGGGGTCCAACAGGTACCAAACCCAATGTTTGGGCTTCTAGCAGGTGGATTGATGTTTGGAACTGTTTTCATGGCTACTGACCCCGTTTCGTCTCCAAAGACTAAGGAAGGAAGATGGATCTACGGGATATTAATTGGCATTGTAACCGTTATAATCAGAGGCTTTGCCCTTTTTGCAGGTGGAGTAATGTTTGCGATCCTTATTGGCAACACCTTCGCTCCAATAATCGATGAGGCAGTAAATGCATATAAAAGAATCAAAAAAGAGAAGGCAGCAGAAAAGAAAGAGGTGACAGCATGAAAAAGTCATTTCTTTACCCGATAGTATTCATGTCGCTGTTGACAGCAATATTCACCTTCATCCTTGCGTTCATGGAATTTGGAACAGCAGAAAGAGTTCAGCAAAATCTTGAGCTTGAGCTCCAGAGGAAGATACTTTATGTTTTTGACATTCCTGTTGCAGACAACAGCGCAGAGGTTGTTAATGCGGTATTCGAGGACAAGATAACCCAGGATGGAGATGTATTTGTTTACAGCGAAGACGGACAGACCGTCGGGTATGCATTTCCTGCAGAGGGTCCCGGGTTATGGGGCGGTATAGAGACTTACATCGGGATATCAGAGGATTATAGTACTATACTTGGACTTGCAATAATAGCACAAAATGAGACTCCAGGTCTTGGAGGACGTATCGGCGAGGAGGAGTTTCTGGGACAGTTCAGAAATCTTGACGTTTCAGCTGCCACAGAAGGCGGTTACATAACATATAGGCCTGCTGCAGGTGGTAATGTAGATGCAGTAGCAGGAGCTACGCTTACATCGAAATCTGTATCAACATTCCTCAACGATGACATCCACAGCTTCCTGGCTGAAAGAAAGGGGGAATAGCCCATGGCAAAGCAAACTGCAAAAAACATATTTTCAATGGGCCTATGGGTCGATAACCCTGTATTCAGGCAACTGATCGGAATTTGCTCAGCTCTCGCAGTTACAAACCTCATGCTGAACTCCCTAGTTATGGGTATAGGTCTTACCTTTGTAACGGCACTATCTTCCTTCACCATATCTGCCATCAGACAGTTTACTCCTAAGCACATAAGA
>CAZHLQ010000182.1:0-2993 GCA_964533235.1 uncultured Gudongella sp.
ATGTTAGTCTGAAGGCAAATCATGGCGAACTGATTGCTATATTAGGCCCTTCTGGTTGTGGAAAGACGACTCTCTTAAGGCTTATTGCAGGACTTCTTTCTATTGGGAATGGTATAGTTTATTTCGGGAAATCTGTTGTAAGCAAGGTAGACTCCAGATAAAGAAATGCAGTCATGGTATTTCAGAATTATGCTCTCTTCCCTCATATGACTGTTGAGAAAAATATCGACTATGGGCTTAGAGTAAGGAAAATCAAATCAACGGATAGGAAAAAGAAAGTAGATGAAATCATAGCTGTGGTCAAGCTGAAAGGGCTTGAAGATCGAAAGATAAGTGAATTAAGTGGTGGTCAACAGCAAAGGGTTGCGTTGGCAAGAGCTTTGGTAGTAAAGCCTGACGTACTATTGTTCGATGAACCCTTAAGCAATTTGGATGAGAAGCTGAGGATCTCGATGAGACAGGAAATCAGAAGAATTTTGAAGGAAGCGGATACAACAGGTATATACGTTACACATGACCAGGAAGAGGCCATGTCCATTGCAGATAAAATAGTTATTATGGATAAGGGAGTAATTCAACAGATAGGCTCACCAAAGGAGGTTTACGAGAAGCCTGTAAATAGGTTTGTTGCAGAGTTTATGGGGAAATGCAATTTTTTTGAAATTAAAGGCTCAACTTTCTTATTAAGACCAAATGGACTAGTAATATCAAAGAATGGGCGTTATTCGGGGAAAATAGAATGGATTGAATATCTAGGGAGCACTACCAGCATTGGGATTGACTTCAATGAACAGGAATTAATAATGGATGTGCCGTCTAGTGACCTTAACAGTTATGATCTAAAGATTGGCGATTTGGTATCTTTTGACTTAAGCATGGAAAATGCTGTAGAAATATTTGAGTAGATATACACATAAACATTTAGATAAAAGAACTGCGCGAGCTAGATACTAATAAAGAACAAAATAAGAGGATTGGAGAATATATGATCAACATTGAAATACCTGGATATGGCAACTATGAAATTAAAAATTTGGTAATGGATTATAATGGCACTATTGCTGAAGATGGAAGACTAATTTCTGGTGTTGAAGAGTTTATTTATGAATTATCAGAGTTAGTTGAAGTTTATGTCATAACAGCAGACACCTTTGAGACTGTGGAAAATGAGCTTAGAGGGTCCCCAGTAAGGATTCATAAAATATCAGGTGACAATGAGCAGCAGGAAAAGCTTGAATTAATAAATGCAATTGGTCCTAAATCAACGGTTTCTATTGGAAATGGTAATAATGACGTGTTGATACTGAGCGAATCAGCAATAGGGATATGTATCCTAGGAAGCGAGGGCTGTTCTAGGAAAGCTTTGGAAAGCTCTGACATATTATCTACAGATATAAGACAAGCTTTGAAACTATTGATTAATATTAACAGGCTAAAGGCAACGCTTAGATATTGATGCTCCAATACTACATATATAGGTTAAAACCCCTGCGAGGTATCGCAGGGGTTTTAATATGGTGCCGAAGGCGGGAATCGCTGGATTGGTTTTATAAATTATCCAAAATCCTTCAAACACGCATAAAATAGCCATTTATATTTTCATAATTGTTGAAACAACGCGAAAAATAACATTAAAATCTCAATTCGTTGCACACTCGTTGCACACTTTTTACACTACATCATGCTGTCAAATAACTTATTAATGCTTTCTGCAGCTTCTGTTTTAATGTCGTCAGTGACATGAGTGTAGATGTTCATTGTAGTCGCTATGTCCTTATGACCTAGTAGCTTCTGAACGGTTTTAACGGGGATATTAGCCTCAAACAACCTTGTAGTATAGCTGTGCCTTATTGAATGGTATTTCATATCTCTCATGCCCATTTTAGAGAGTACTGATTTGAAATTGCGAGGGAGCTTCTTTGGATCTATAGGCTGGCCATTTTTCTCACAGAACAAGTAGTCATTGTCTATAAAAGTGTCATTATCCTTCTTGAACTTGTCTTGATCTTTCAAATGGATCTTTAGATCCTTCATAATGTTAGAGGGGACGGGGACAGTCCTATAGCTACTTTCAGTTTTTGGCGATTGCTCGAGTAGAGTGGTGGTACGCTTACGATCCTTGTCTATTAGAGCTACTATCTTTAGTGCTTTGTTTACTGACAAGGTGCCATTGATGAAGTCAATATCAGTCCACTTAAGAGCTATCAGTTCACCAAGTCTTAGACCTGTACCGAGGTTAAGCTTGAATGCCAACTCAAACTTATGACCTCTAATCGCTTTAAGGAAAGCTTCTTGTTCTTCCCGGGTGAAAAAGTCAATGTCTTCTTCCTCTTTGTCTCTTTTTTCTTGTTTAGGCAACTTCGCTGCAGAGCAGTAGTTCTTAACTAAATATTCATGTTCTACAGCACCGTTCATACAGCAAGTAAGAAATTTCTTAACCGTAGCAAGGGTAGATGGGCTTGTACCATTTGCGCTTAGGTCGTTGAAGTACCTTTGAAAATCTACAGCTCTCAGTTCAGAGAGTTTTGTTTTTCCAAGCTTAGTACCTTCAACGTAGTTTCGAAGGATTCCCTCATACCTTTCAAAACTAGATGGTTTCAAGTCATTGACCCGGAATTCAAAGAGCCATAACTCAAACCAATCCTGCAATGTGATTTTGTCATCGCCAGTAATTAGGCCTATGTTACTTTTGTACTCCAACTCATGTTTCTTCCTTAAGACCTCATCCTTGTCATAACATGCTACTGATTTTCTTACTAACTTACCCGTTTTGTCACGTCCGATTGTAACCATAGCACGGTAATAGGGCTTATTATTTCTTTGCTCAGTGTAGAGTGTGCCTTCTCCATTAAGCTTGGATCTTTTCTTTGCCATGGATTACCTCCTTCGTATTAATTATTCTAATCCTATTTTTGTCCGATTACCACAACAATATTATAACAGCAAAACAAACGTATGTTCGATTATGAAGTAAAAAAATATAATTGTGCTTC
>CAZHLQ010000183.1:0-10404 GCA_964533235.1 uncultured Gudongella sp.
TACTCATGATACAAGCGGAAATGGAGTGGCAACAGTCCTTATGGCTGCAATGGCTGGAGTAGATATAGCAGATACAGCCTTTAACAGCATGTCAGGACTTACTAGTCAGCCGGCTTTAAACTCTGTGGTTGCAGCACTTGAACATACCGAGAGGGCAACAGGCCTTGTATTAGAGGACCTGGAGAAGATATCAGAGTACTGGGAGAGCATAAGACCTGTATACTATCACTTTGAAAGTGGTTTGAAATCAGGCTCAGCTTCTATTTATAAATATGAGATACCGGGGGGTCAATATTCTAATCTGAAGCCTCAGGTAGAAAGCTTCGGATTAGGGCACAGATTTGACGATGTCAAGGAAATGTTTAGAGAGGTCAATGATATATTCGGGGATATTGTCAAGGTGACTCCATCCTCAAAGGCCGTCGGTGATATGGCGATATTTATGATCCAGAACGATATAACCAGAGAAAATATATATGAGAAGGGCAGAGAGCTTAGTTTCCCAGATTCAGTGGTGTCATATTTTGAGGGCATGATGGGTCAGCCAGTTGGAGGATTCCCACAGGAGCTCCAAAGACTTGTACTCAAGGGAAAGGAGCCTATCACTGTAAGACCAGGCGAGCTTTTGCCACCTGAGGATTTTGACAAAGCGAAGGAATACTTGGAATCAAAGTATGAAAGAGAATTCTTTATGGAGGAGATACTTTCATATTTCATGTATCCTAAGGTATTTGAGGATCATCTAAAGAGCATAAGGGACAACGGGGACAATTCAAGGATGAACAGTTACGTCTTCTTCCATGGGCTAAGATTAGGTGAGACTGCTGAGGTTCATATTGATGAAGGTAAGATCCTCGTGGTCAGCCTGCTTGAAATTGGTGAAGTGGACAAGGAAGGCAACAGGACATTGCTGTTTGAGGTAAACGACAGTACAAGAGCCGTCAAGATAAAGGATAATCAATCCACTGTGATCAGAGAGGAGAAGGAGGTCCCAATGGCAGATCCCTCAGTGTCTGGAGAGGTGGGTGCGAGTATTCCCGGGAAAATAGCAAAGCTTCTCGTGAAGCAAGGACAAGTAATCAAAAAGAACCAAACATTATTCGTACTCGAGGCAATGAAAATGGAGACTGAGGTCGCCTCACCAATAGATGGTACCGTTAAAGCTCTTTTTGCCAAGGAAGGGCAGATGGTAACTAACAATGAACTTGTCGTCAGGGTGGAGTGAATACAATTCACAAAGGTAAAAGAGATGGGTAAGAGCTAAGAGCCTAAGAGATAGCTGTTAGTAGGTAGTAGGTAGTTGTTAGCAAAACCATAGATTCTTCGGCAAGCCTCAGAATGACACATTTCTGTCATCCTGAACGCAGTGAAGGATCTTAAGAAGCTAAAAGCTAAAAACTAAAAACTAAAAACTAAGAGCAAGAGCTAAGAGCCTAAAAGATAGCTGTTAGTAGGTAGTAGGTAGTTGTTAGCAAAATCATAGATTCTTCGGCAAGCCTCAGAATGACACATTTCTGTCATCCCGAGCAAAGTCGAGGGATCTTTTTTTCGAGCAGACAGGGTCGTCTGCCCCTACTACCACCTATCGCTTACCACTTAACGCCTAATTTTCGATTGTTAATTGCAAGACGATTCTCCAGAGTGTATACTTTAATCGAGAGGAATAACCACGGCATCACATTAAAGGGAGGTATCCATATGATCGAGCAGGTAAGAGATGGTATTCTGTTCTATGACGGCTGTAATACCTTAGAGTTAGCCAGGGAATTTGGTACACCGCTATACGTGTATTCTGAAACCGACATCCTTGAGAAAATCAATGAGATGAAGGAATGCTTTACACACAAGTATGACAGAACAAGGATCGCCTACGCAGCCAAGGCGTTTGGAGTTATGGGAATATTCAAACTAATGGAGAGGGAAGGACTATGCATCGATGTGGTATCAGGAGGAGAGCTTTATACTGCAATAAAGGCTGGTTTCCCACCTGAAAGGATCGAGTTCAACGGTAACAATAAGCAGATACATGAGCTGGAGATGGCAATCGATTACGGTATAGGCAGGATAATAGTCGATGGTATCGAAGAGCTTTCATTGATCGAAGAGATTTGCAGGGATAAGGGAAAAAGGATCGAGATCCTATACAGGATAACTCCAGGGGTAAGGAGCGATTCCCATGATTACATAGTAACAGGGAAAAAGGATTCACAGTTTGGGATGCCACTTGACGAGTATATCCTTATGCCGGCAGTAGAGGCTGCTATCAAGTCAGAGGAAGTGGACTTTAAGGGGTATCATTTCCACCTAGGATCTCAACTGTTTGACAATGCATCACATCTTCAGGCTGTTGAAATACTCCTGGATCTAATAGAAAGAACAAGAGATAGATTTAATTTCGAAATTGAAGAGGTCAATCTTGGTGGTGGTTTTGGAATAAGATATACGACTGAGATAAGAAAGCCCTTCAGCTATTTCCTTGAGCCTATGATGGAGAGGATAGAAGAGTATTTCAAGGAGAAGGGTAGAAAGAGACCAGAGGTAGTCATTGAGCCTGGAAGAAGCCTTGTGGGTGAGTCAGGGATGACTCTGTATACTGTAGGGAACATTAAGGAGATCGAAGGGATCAGGAAATATGTCGCAGTAAATGGCGGCATGCCTGACAATATAAGACCGGCTCTATACCAGGCAAAATACAGAGGAACGATAGCAAATAAGGCATCTCTTGGAGCGGATGACAAAGTCACAGTCTGCGGTAAATGCTGTGAATCAGGAGATGTCCTTATGAGAGATGTAGCCCTTCAAAGAGCTGAACGCGGAGATGTACTGGCGGTATTTACAACGGGAGCCTACGGATATTCCATGGCGAGCAACTACAACAAGAATCCTATACCTGCAGTTGTGCTTGTAAAGGATGGAAGAGCTGAGATTATGGTCAAGCGTCAAAGCTATGAGGATATGATAATGAACGAGTTGATACCTGATTCAATGAAGTAAGGAGGTCATTATGCGGTTTACTAAAATGCATGGAGCCGGAAATGATTTTATCATAATAAACAATCTTGAGGAGAAGCTGCCTTTAGAAAGCTTCCCAGGCATTGCAAAAGCTCTTTGTCATAGAAGAATGTCCATAGGTGCAGATGGGATGATGATAATTGACGAAACTCAGGGGGACGGAGATTTCAGGATGCACTTTCTCAATTCTGACGGTACGATAGGTGAAATGTGCGGAAACGGTGCCCGATGCATTGCGAGATATGGATTTGAGAATGATTTGGCGGGTGAGATCCAAAGAATCGAAACCACTGCCGGTATGGTAACTGGCTGGAGGGTAGATGAAAGACAGTACAAGGTAAGGCTCAATGATCCAACTCTTATAGACCTTGATCACGATATTGAGATCGATGGAGAAATTTATCCATGCTCGTATATAGAACTGGGTCATCCTGGCCTTCCTCATGGAGTAGTGTATCTGGAAGAGATAATGGATATGGACAGAGATTTACTGAGACAGCTTGGGAAAAAGCTAAGAAGCCATTCTTCCTTTCCAAAGGGTGCTAATATCAATTTTTGTGAGTCAGATGGAGAAGGAGGCTTCAAAGCAATAACCTTCGAGCGAGGAGTAGAGGATTTTACGCTTGCGTGCGGAACAGGTGCCGGCTCTATAGCACTTGCATTACGGCTTAAAGGGATAACCAAGGAAGACAGGATAAGGGTAGAAAAACCAGGCGGTACATTGTTCCTTGAGCTTGAAAAAAATGGAGATAGCTTCAAGATTTACTTGATAGGACCTACCTGCATGGTAGCAGAAGGACAGGTACTGGATGAGGACATGAAGAAATTATGGGAGGGTTTGGAATGAGGTATAATTTCGATGAGATGATCGACAGAAAAGATTTTTATTCAGTCAAATACGATGAAAGAATGAAGAAGTTCGGTACAGATGATGTTATCCCGTTGTGGATAGCTGATATGGACTTTAGAACCGCTCAGCCAATCATAGATGCTATGATAAAGCGGGCAGAGCATGGTATATTTGGGTATGTTTCAAAACCTTTAAGCTACAAGCAAGCTGCAGCTGAGTTTCAACTGAGAAGGCACGGCTGGAAGCTTGATCCTGATACAATGAGCTTTGCAGTAGGTATTGTTCCTGCTATGGCTGAACTGGTAAGAGAGTTCACTGATCCAGGGGAAAAGGTTCTTATCCAGACTCCTGTTTACCCTGAGTTCTACAATGTGGTAGAGGTATGGGAAGGAAGAGAGGTAGTTGAAAATAAGCTTCTGGAAAAGGATGGCTGGTACGACATCGACTTTGAGGATTTCGAAGAGAAGCTTAAGTCCGGAGTAAAGCTGTTTATACTATGCAACCCCCATAATCCAATAGGGAGAATATGGACTAAGGAAGAGCTTGTAAGAATGGGTGAGCTTTGTCTGAAATACAATGTTCCTGTGATATCTGATGAGATCCACGGAGATCTCGAGCTTTATGGGAATAAGTACACAGCATTTGGAACACTGTCAGAGGAGCTTAAGAAGAATACAATCATATGCTTTGCAGCTACAAAAACATTTAACCTTGCTGGTTTACAGGCATGCTCCATAGTATTTCACAGAGAGGATTGGAAGAAGAGATTTGACGGATTCTGGAGCGGTCTGGACATCCACAGAAACAATTGCTTCAGTCTTGTCGCCATGGAGGCGGCTTGGAGACATGGAGATGAGTGGCTGGATCAAATGCTGGAATATGTTGGAGAGAATATGAAATTTGTAAAGGAATACCTCGAAAGAGAGATCCCACAAATAAAAATGACAATACCTCAAGCTACATACCTGATGTGGTTGGATTGCAGAGAGCTAGGGATGGATTCAAAAGAACTCAATGAGTTTTTCGTCAAAAAGGCAAAGGTTGGAATGAATAATGGCAAGGACTTCTGCAGAAGTCTTGATGGGTACATGAGAATGAATGCCGCTCACCCAAGAGCTCAGCTGAAGCAGGCGTTGGAGCAGATAAAAGAAGCGGTTGAGGCGACCTTTGGTCGCAGTGAATAACGATTAGTGATTAGTGAATAGTAAAAAATACCCTCCATTTCCGTTCATTTTGATATTAAATGTCTTATAATGAACGTTTATGGAGGGTATTTTCTTTTGCCAATTACTATCAACTAACTACTACCTACTATTTATTTTGTTAAATGTTCTTTTTCATTATATTTTCAATTGTGCATTGTGAATTGTAATCTGTGAATTGTCTCACTCTCCTGCTTTAAGCATTTCTTTGCTTTTCAACAGGAATAAGGTCATGGCTGACATGAGGACCCCAGTGGCAAGAAGCATAAGTTCGATTTCCACCTTGTCTGCAAGAGGTCCGAAAAGAAGCATTCCAAGCGGCATTGTGCTGCTGTGGATCATTCCGTAAACACTGTAGACCCTGCCCAAATAGCCTGGGTCAACCTTTTTTTGTATCAATACAGTAGCTGGAGTCCCAAAGAAGGGCATCGTTATACCTGATACGACTATCATCAGCACATATAGGAAAAAGGCAGGCTTGATACCAATAACTACAGTCGATAATCCTGTTATAAATGTTGAAAGCGCCATTGTATGGATCTTATTTCTAAATCCGCCCCATGCTGCCATTATCATTCCACCCAGGATCATTCCGGAGGAGAAGCCGATTTCAACTGCTGATAGCCTCCATACCTCATCACCGTAGCTTCTCACGACCTGGAGTGGAGTAAGAAATGCAAGTGGACTTACAAGGAAGAAGAACACGATGCAGAACAAGAAAAACTCCCTCAAGTAAGCATGGTTAGTAATATAACTGATACCATCTCTGAAGTCCTTGTAAAAGCCAACATCTATGGCTTCTGTTGCTCTTTGATGTCGGGGGATAACAACTGCAAAAAGTAATATAGATATACCAATTATGGCTGTAATAACATCTACAAAAAAGACAAATTGAAGCTCAAGAACTGATAATAATGCTGCGGCGACCATCGGAGAAATCAGGAATACTATAGACTGAAGACTATTGTTGAGAGCATTCACTCTGGTGAGATTTTCCTCTGGAACCAGTTGAGGTATAACTGCACCTATAGCAGGTGAGTGTACCCCTGAACCTATGGCTCGTATTGCAGAAATAGCGAATAAAAGCCAGATAGAGTCATACCCGGCATTGAATAAAAGTGCAAGTATAAGAGTAGAAGCAGCTATAAATGAGTCAGCAAGGACTATAAGCTTCTTTCTGTCATATCTGTCAGCAAGTACTCCGGAAATTGGAGATATTAGAAATGTAGGGATAAAGCCAGCAACTATATATATGGTCATCATTATTCCCGATTGGGTTTCTAGGGTGATGTGCCACATGATTGCATATTGTACAAGACCAGAGCCAAACAGAGAAACCATTTGGCCGATTAAAAACAATGCTGTATTCTTTTTCCAGTTTTTGATCATATCTAAGTCTCCAAAGGTTTATTGTGGATAGATACCCATTTTTTCGCTAATAGAACAATTGATACAATAAAGGTGTTATAATCATAAATACGGGTACAATGACAATAATTAAACAAAATAGGGAGGAGATTATCATGAGACCGGTAATAGGCATCACATTAAACTACTCAACAACAGACACACTGGGAGTAAATGAAGGTATAGGCGCCAAGACTCAGGACTGGCAGATGATAGCATCGGATTATATAAGAGCAGTAGAGAAAGCTGGAGGAGCACCGGTAATACTACCTATTACAGACAGCGTAGAAACCATATGGGAGCTGGTCAAAGGTTTGGATGGGATAGTTTTTACAGGAGGAGCAGATATAGATCCAGCCCTTTATGGCGAAGAACCTATATTCGGACTTGGTACAATAGATACATTAAGAGACGGATTTGAATTTGAACTTTTGAATAGAGTCATCAAGGAGACTTCGATTCCTGTTCTTGGGATATGCAGGGGATTTCAGCTGATAAATATTGCCTTTGGAGGCACCTTATATCAGGATATGAAAACTCAAAGATCTGAAGGGATGAATCATAGTCTTGGAATATTTCCTAAATATTATCCGGCGCATATCCTAAAGGTAAAGGAAGGTTCCTGGATGTATGGGATATTCGAAGGCGAGATTGGTACCAATAGCCTTCATCATCAAGCTGCAAAGGACCTTGGGAAAGGCTTGATCCCCACATTGCATGCAAAGGACGGGCTAGTCGAGGGAGTAGAGCTTGAAGGCGACAGATTTCTTGCAGCAGTCCAGTGGCACCCTGAGATGATGATCCAGACTGATGCAAAATACTTAAAGTTTTTTGAAGGTTTTGTAGAGATTTGTAAAGCATAAAAAAGGAAAGGGTTCTACCCTTTCCTTTTTTGAGCTAATACGGCTGTTTCTCATCATCCTGCTCGTAAAGCTTGAAGACCTCAAGACAGGAATCCCTTTCCATTTGAACGAGTTTTACAGATGCTAAATTATCCTGTCGAGGCAGTATATCATAGAGAATCTTATCATCGAAGCCTATATGTGCGGCATCCTCTCTATCACAACCGTAGTAGACCTCCGTAATTCTAGCCCAATGTATTGCTGCATAGCACATTGGGCATGGTTCGGATGTGGTATATAGGCTGCAGTCAGACAGATCAAATTTTCCAAGAGCTTTACAGGCGTCACGGATTGCAATGATCTCTCCATGAGCAGTAGGGTCATTGGTTCCAACGACCTTATTGTGACCTCTTCCAACTACAGTACCGTTATTTACTATCACAGCTCCGAATGGACCACCATCCCTATTTTCGACTCCAAGCTTTGCCTCTGATATTGCTTCTGACATAAACGGATCCATAAATAGCACCTGCCTTCCGTTAAATATATACCCATGTTGATGATTAACAAGGCAGATGTACTAGTTTGATGATTATTTTCACAAATAGGATAAAGTTGTCTCAAAATTGGTATAATCAGGATAGAAGGTATTTTATTAATAGAATCGATCAGGAAATTCTGCCAGTTGAGCTTATATTTGAAAGTACTTATATAGGAGTTGATGATTAAAATGAAAACACTTAAGACAGCATTGATCCAGCTTAAAGTAGTAGAGGACAAGGAAGAAAATCTAAGAAAGGCAGAGGAAATGATACGGGAGGCTGCATCAAATGGTGCCAGGCTGGTATTGCTACCGGAGATGTTCAATACACCCTATGAAAACTCCAGGTTCCCAGTTTATGCTGAGGAATACCCCGGAAGGAGCAACCTGTGGATGGAGGAGCTCTCTAGAGAACTTAAGATCTACATAGCAGGTGGTTCTGTGCCCGAGAGGGAAGGAAATAAGCTGTATAATACTGCGTATGTTTACTCAGATGATGGAGAGCTTATAGCTAAGCATAGAAAAGCCCATCTATTCGATGTAGATGTAGAGGGAGGTATCACCTTTAAGGAGTCAGATACGCTGACGCCTGGTGAATGGTCAACTACTTTTACCATAGAGAATATGAAAATCGGGCTGATAATCTGCTACGATATAAGATTCCCGGAGTTTTCAAGAAAACTTGCACTGGAGGGTGCAGAGGCTATTTTGGTACCAGCAGCATTCAACATGACTACTGGGCCGGCACATTGGCATATCTCCGCAAGGGTAAGGGCTCTTGACAATCAGCTTTATATGCTCCTTTGTTCGCCAGCCAGAGATTTCTCAGGTCCCTATACAGCCTATGGCCATTCTATTGTGACAAGTCCGTGGGGAGATGTAGTGGATCAACTAGGCTCTGAGGCGGGAATTCTGTATGCTGATCTGGATAGGGATCATATTAGGAAAGTTCGAAATCAGCTGCCGCTCCTTAAACATAGGAGACCAGAATTGTACTAGAGGGATAATTACTATCTGAGGTGATTATTGTGCATAGGTTCAGGAATATTGTTACGGCATTTTTACTTCATGAAGACAAGGTGCTTATGCTTAAGAGAGGGAATCATAAATCAATTGGACCGGGAAAATGGTTTGGTGTGGGAGGTCATATCGAACCTGAGGAGATCAATGATCCTTACTCTGCAATCTATAGAGAAATAAGAGAAGAAACCGGGCTCGATAGATACACCATCGAAACCCTTGATCTTAAGTACATCATTTATAATCATGTTGGCAAAGAAATAGTAATTAACCATATATTTTTCGGGAAGCCCTCTCTGACGGATGTTATTGACAGTGATGAGGGGTCTCTTCATTGGGTTGAAAGATCTCAGGCAGTTGAAAGGATAGAGATACCCGCTGTTAGAAAAGCTCTTGAACATTATTTCAGCGAGGTAAGAGATGAGATACTTCTTGGAGTAGTTGATGGTGCTGAGCCTTATATATGGTGGTATCCGCTGTGATAGATCAAGTTGAACTGTGGTATTGTTATATAGAAGATAAAATATCAGGTATTGGAGGTATCGCCGTGAAGGGCTACAACAACGATAACAAAATGGATCCAAGATGGAAGCTCATGCTTATTTTTGCTGCTCTGGGGGTCGTATTTGTTCTTGCTTCGATGCTTTTAAAATAATATCAAACAGACACAAGGTCTGCGACTTTATAGTCAAGGACCTTGTCTAATTCAAGGACTGGGACATGGAGCTGAAATCCTGCCTTTCCTGCATTAAATACCACAGTGTCTAGAAGGATCAGGGTTTCGTCAAAGAAGGTAGGGAAGTGTTTTTTCATACCAAGTGGAGAGCAGCCTCCTTTGAAGTAACCAGTCACCTTAAATAGGTCTTTTTGAGGAAGCATTTCTATATACTTCTCGCTGGAAGCCTTTGCAGCCTTTTTTAGATCCAGCTCACCTGAGACTGGTATTACAAAAACATAAATAGACGAAGATGCTCCTGCTGCAACCAGAGTCTTAAAAATCTCATCCTCTGAAAGTCCGAGTTTTTTTGCTACAGATTTTCCATCAATTGCTCCATCCTCTGTGTCATAAGACGAAAGCCTGTAATTTATTCCTGCTATATCAAGCAATCTTGCTGCATTTGTCTTCTCGCTCACTGAAATCACCTCACTTAAATTGTAGCAAGTTTTTTCAGTTATAACAAATCATAATTAAAAGCTAAGGGGATCACGATAATATTAAAGGAGAGATAAGATGATCTGGGAAACAATACTTTACAGTATAAAGGATAAAGTTGGTGTTATTACTCTAAACAGACCTGAGGCCAACAACACGTTTAACATTAGGATGGCTGAGGAACTTAACGAAGCTCTGAGAAATATGGATAAGGAGCCTGGAGTTAACGTTGTGGTCATCAATGCAAATGGGAGGAATTTCTGTACTGGAATAGATGTAAACTATGTGGATGGGAAATCAATGGATGAATATCTCCAATGGGTAAGGCTGATGGAGGAGATGAATATGACCATAGCACATATGAAAAAGCCTGTGAT
>CAZHLQ010000184.1:0-1957 GCA_964533235.1 uncultured Gudongella sp.
GCATACCTTGAAAAGATGCATATTGTACCAGAATCTGAGTTAGTAAAAGAAGATTATAAGAGAGACAAGCTGTATGCTAAGATACTGATGAGCTCGGGAATATTAGTAACGGTTTTACTTATTGTATTCTGGGTAATGCCAGTAATGAATGCTTAAGAATTATAAGCATCTAGAATCATACGAGGAGGTAACAAATGGATTTGAGACCATTGTTGTCACCTGAAAGCGTAGCAATCGTCGGGGCTTCCAATAAGGAAGGCAGTCTTGGATTTGATACGGTCAGGATGATAAAAAAGTCGGGTTACAAAGGAAGGGTATATCCAATAAACCCAAAATACGAAGACATTCTTGGCTATAAGGTATACCCTGACCTGGAATCAGTAGGAAGCTCTGTTGATACGGTCGTTCTATGCGTAGCAGCCAAGAGAGTAGAAGAACAATTGGACATAGCCATAGCAGCAGGAGCCAAATCTTTAGTAATATTTGCTAACTGTGTTCTTGAAAATGATACAAATCCTAATTTGGAGCAAAGAATTTTAGACAAGTGTAAATCTGCAGGTGTCCCTCTTATGGGTCATAATGCTATGGGGTTCTACAACAATGATCTAGATTTAAGAGTTTGTGGATTTGAGGCTCCTGACGAAGGGACGAAAGGCAATATAGCTCTTATATCACAATCAGGTTCGGTATTCAGCACAATCGGGCATAATGAGCCACAATTAAGGTTTAATCTTATGGTTGCGACAGGGACAGGGCAAATCACGAGTCTCTCAGACTATATGATTTATGCTCTTAATATGCCGACAACAAAGGTTTTAGGAGTTTATATGGAATCAGTAAGAAAACCAGATAAATTCCGCGAAGCACTAAAATTAGCTGCGGAGAAAAGAATACCCGTTGTTGCAATGAAGGTCGGTAAATCTGAGCTTGGGGCGGTTTTTGCACAGAGTCATACCGGTGGTATGGCTGGAGACGATGATGCAATTCAAGCAATATTCGATGAGTACGGCGTGATCAGGGCTGATAGTTTAGTTGAAATGGCCAACACTTTGCTTTTATTTAGCTATTATCCTGAGGTGCTTCCAGGAGGCCTTGTAGCCATAGCGGATTCTGGTGGAGAAAGGAATTTACTTGCTGACGATGCAGAAGAAGTTGGACTAGAATATGCTGTACTATCAGATAGCACTATGGTGAAGCTTCAAGAGGTGCAAGAATTTGGACAGGAAGCAAGTAATCCGCTTGATCCATGGGGTACAGGTATTGACTTTGAGAACATTTTTGGTACCTCACTCGGTATTATGCTTAACGACGAGAATGCAGCAATTGGGATCATATCCCAAGATTTAAGAGATGGTTATTACCTTTCAGACGGTTGTATAAATGCATTGAAGATGGGTAAAGACATTTCATCGAAGCCAGTTGCATTCCTAACAAATTTCAGTGGAACAAGGCGAAATGATATGACTCAGAAAGTCAATACAATACCAGCACCTGTTCTGATGGAAACAAAAGCAGCTCTCAAAGCTGTAAAAAATTATCTTAGCTACAGAGATTTCAAGTATGAGGAAAGAATTAGTGGAACCATTGAAATAAGTGAATATATCAGAAAAGCTCTTGAAGAAAATCATGTACTTCAGGAAAAAGAGTCCATGGAAGTTCTAAAAGGGTTAGGCTTTCCAGTAAACGATTCATTTGAAATAAGATCAGAGCAAGAGCTAAGCAATATAAAAGATAGAATAGAATACCCAGCAGTATTAAAGACTGCAGTGGAGGGAATTCTCCATAAAGCTGATGTTGGGGGAGTAGTACTTGGAATCAAGGATTTTGAGGAACTTAGAAAACATTATCTTGATATGTCCGAAAGGCTTGGAAATCCATGTATTGTAACCAGAATATTTAAGTTTGACGTAGAAATGATATTTGGTATGAAGCAAGACAACACATTTGGGCCAATAAT
>CAZHLQ010000185.1:0-3040 GCA_964533235.1 uncultured Gudongella sp.
GACGATTGCGGCTATCAGCATAATAAAGACTGTTGATTTTCTTATTCTCATATCGTTCCCCTTTCTTATGTCCGTAGTTATGACCATTATATAATGCGGGGGTGGCAAAGGGGTTACAATAACATTACGAATGTGTTACACCCAAAAAGTCCCTATTTGTGCCAAGAAGGTGATTGAATCGTGCCAAGATAAGGAGATCACTTGATTTTGATTGATGCATACTCCCCAAATATATATAATCATCATATAAGCGTACAAAAACCAGCTTTACTACAAAATACTGAAAAGGGAATGGTGAGATCTATATGTATTGCACAAAATGCGGCATTGAACTAAAAGAAAATACCAGTTTTTGTACCGAATGTGGAGCACCATTACAGAACAAATCTCCAAACCGGAATACCCCGACAAAGATACGAGCAGGCTATTCTGAACGTATCAGCGACCCAGCTTTTTCAAAATATCTTAAGGATACAAGCCGTTGGTCTTTCATATTCTCATTTATTTTGGCATTGGCAGCAATAATAGGCTTCTACATATACGGAGAGACAAGCAATGAAATGGATAATCCACAAGCACTTTATATTGGCCTTGGGATAGCAGGTATGTTTATTTTGATCTCACTTTATTCGACCCTGTCCAGGAAGAAGAGTAAGACATGGGATGGAGTAGTTGTAGATAAGCAGATTAAGAAGAAAAGTCGTCAACAAAGCACCGGCAGTGGGAAAAATGACTATTACATCCACTATTATACGGAATATTCGGTTACGATCCGTGAGGATCAAAGCGGCAAGACACATAACCTTACAGCTGAGGATGACGATACCAAGTACAATTACTACAACATCGGAGACAAGGTACGCCATCATGGAGGACTAAACTCCTACGAGAAATACGACAAGTCAAGGGATGATATCATTTTTTGCAATGCCTGTGCAACACTTTGTGATATAAAGGACGATGCCTGCTGGCGATGCAACACCCCATTGCTGAAGTAGAGGAGGAATAAGAATGGCTAAATTTTGCGGAAATTGCGGTACTCCTATCAGTCCTGAGGATAAATTTTGCGGATCCTGTGGTGTTGCTGTTGATGGTGAGAAACCAATAGTAAATGTGACTGAGGAGAAGACTATTCAGCCTTCAAAGCCTGTAAAAAAATCAAGTAAAAAAGGTATATTCTCATTGCTGGCACTGATAATCGTTGCAGCATTAGGGATAGGATTCATACCCGGACTTCTTGGCGATAAGACGATTGAACCGATCACAGTCCAAAGAGGACCTGAACCTCTTGCAGCACAGACATCAAGTGAAGCTACTGCAATAGCTCTCAAACAATACATATACGCAAGGCTTAAGACCGAGGAATTCGAGCAAGCAGTTCTAGCGAGGGCATCTATTGACGAACTCAAGGTTATTTCAGAAAGTACTGCTCAAGCATGGGAGGATGCTCTTATCTATGCCTCTGTAGCAGAGGAGATAAACGTCCAGGCAATTGAGGTTATGGAAGCTGGGGCGATAAGCAGAGCAAAGATTCTTGAGGCTTTTCAAGAACGATTTGTTGTTCTTGCTGCTGTACCTGTTAATTTTAATTCAGTAACACTTACTCCAATTGCTCCCAAGGATATCGACCCTCAGACATGGGCTGAAAGTTTGACAAAAAAATTCGATTCCACTAAAGGAATGAAGAGGTATCACCAGCTTGCCAAACAATTGGGAACTGACGCAAAGACAGCATTTGAGCAAATGCAGCTTGCCCAGCAGATAATCAATAATGAGGCAACTAAGGATGCAGCTTTCTGGGACAAACTGACAAAGGCAGCTCAGGTAACAAAGACAGCATGCAAGGTTGGGCTGCTGGGAATATCGATGGTAAGCACTGGAGGAGGCAGCGTTGCACTATTGGAGGGTACAGGTCTTCTGGTAGGAGGAGTTGACTGCATCGTGGATGTTGCTGAAACTGGAAGCACCATAATACTTGGAGATGGAAATCAGGTAGCTGTAGCCTTTGGCGATATAAAAGAAAAAATGGGACCGGTCTCTTCTTTGGTTGGTCTGGTAACCTTGAATCCGTCAGGAATCGGTAAAGCTGCAAAGGATACTACAGAGGCATTGGTCTATGTTAGCGATTCACTCGTTGACCTATTCTTTGAGGACAAGGTTATGGGTATAAAAGTAGAGGGGGTTTCCAATCACGTCATTTCAATCACCAGTGAAATAGTCAAGGCGGGTACAGAGGAAACCCTAAGGGATATTGGTCTAAAATGGCCATTGGATGATGATATTAAGGCTATAGCAGACATTCTGATGGGTTGGAAGCCGGATAAGGATGTTACTATTGCTCGACTGGATGCACTAGCTCAACAAAGTGCCGCAATTCATGAAAATCCTGAGCTTTTCAATGATCCTCCTGGTAGTGGGCTGGAAGAAATTCCAGAGGAGGAATTGGAGGAATGGGAAGCTGCTTTGGACGAACGTGAAGGTGAGAATAATGGTACGCAAGCCCCAGTTTCATCTACAAGCAAACCTGAAACAAATATTTCCGGAACTTATAGATGTGATATCAGTGGTCAGTACTTAAATGAGAGCCTATCGATCACTATACGCGATAACGGCGATGGCACTGCTGTAGTAACCAATTTTGACCTCTGGGATATGGGTAGTGAGAGTTTTCCTGCTCGGTATAATTCAGACACCGGAAGGTTTTCCTTTGATATGTTTGATGCTGTATTCACTAAAACAGGGGGAGTCTTTACGGCATCTGGTGAGCTATATATAGAGGGACAAAAACACATAGTCAGCCTTTACTAGCATCTTTTGAAAGCTTGCGACAGGAACTTATATGATTATTAGTATTAGCAAGAGGGGGGATACCATGGAACAAAGGAAGGAATGGAGTATTAGCGTACCGATTTTCAGGAATAGTGTCATACTTAAGCAGCTGGGAATAGCAATAGGAATACCCTTTGGTGCAGTAATCATATTTTTGATCGTAGCAACCAAAGAAATAAAGTACCTGATGTATTCTCTAGGCCTTATTGCA
>CAZHLQ010000186.1:0-4601 GCA_964533235.1 uncultured Gudongella sp.
TCTATACTTACGCTTGTGGAACTGATAATTCCTTGTTGTACACATTGTCTAATGATTTCCGTCATGATTTCATCGAGTGTTGATTCATTCAATCGCTGCGTTCTAAACTTAGACAGGAGGCTCTTATCTGGAAGCATATCCTCAGGATTGACTCCGAGGAAGTAAAGATATGCAATATTTAGTTCTGCTTCTTCTATTACCTTTTCGTCTGAAAGATTGTATAAGTGCTGTAAAAACAATAATTTACACATTAATTCGGGTTCTTTTGCAGGTCTTCCGAACTCTTTAGAGTAGGAGGTTGAAAGCAATTCATTTATGAAGCTAAAGTCTACGACAGAATCTATCTTCTTTAGTATATGATTCGCGGGTATTTTATTGTATAATGATGAGTGGAACGACAATTGCTTAGGCTTTGGTCGTAACATAGAAAAACCCTCCTTTTTGGTTTTGTTGGTTCGCTACTTACATTATACCATAAAAGAGGGTTTTTTCTATTAAAATTCAGTGTTTCCAATAGTTTCAGTGGTTTTACCATAAAAAACATCATCGTATTTTTGGGGATAGAAACGGACTTTTTCACTGGTCTCGAACCGTCCCTACTGCTTTTATCGTTTAGTTATCTTTCGGTTGCAAACATGATTCCCTTTCTAAGCTCATCTAAGTCTGCATGTCTTAATATGACTGCATATTCTCCCATTGAAGGAGCAAACAGCGGAGGATTTGGTGCACTGTACACGACCATAGGACCCAAGGCTGATCTATTATCTTCCATTGTATGGACGGGAGGAACCGGGTGTATTTTTAAACCGACAAATGCGCTGTAGTAAGGTCTTTCAGTTACTTTTGCAGGAACCTTTCCAGCGACGGTCATTGCGTACTGCTTATAGATATCAGAATCTGAAGCAAAATTAGAGGCATCCAGACAAAGACCTCCAGGCGGTCTTGCATTTATCTCCAGCGCCATAAGGCTTCCGTCCTGTAGTCTGAAAAACTCCAAGTGAAAGAACCTTTCCTTCAAATCGAACGCTCTAATCGCCTTTGTACCCATTTCATCCAGGTCTTTGGGTATGTTTTTCTCGACCACGAATATACTGTCCAGATTTTCATTTACTGTTTCCATCAATCCAGCTGAATAGCTCATCGATGAGGTTTGTACTATTTCACCTGCAGCATCCGTAAACCCATCAAAGGTAACGATCTTCCCTTCGATAAACTCCTCAAATATGTAATCCATATCAGGCTTATCCTTGAAAAATTTTATTAGCTGAGATTCATCTTCTATTTTATAGGTTTGTGTAGCTCCTACTCCAGAATCAGGCTTTGCAATCAATGGATATCCAACTTCCTTCGCCAGGCCTTTTCCCTCCTCTGGATCTCTAATAACTCTGCCTCTTGCGACTGCTATACCGGAGGACCTAAAGACATCCTTCATCTTTGATTTGCTTTTAACGGTATCAGTATCCTCTGGCTTTAATCCAAAAACATTGAAATCTTTCCTTAGCTTGGCATCCTGAACGAGCCAATGCTCATTATGGGATTCTATCCTATCGAGCTTTCCATACTTAAATGTCAAAAATGCGCAAGCCTTCAGCATTTGGTCATAGCTGCCCATGTCATCTACCTTATAGTATTCTGTCAGAGAGTTCTTTAACTCTTGATCCAATGAGTCGTATGGATCTGAACCGATCCCGAGAACAGTTATTCCTTCATCTCTAAGCCTTAAAGCAAACTGCTTGAAGTTTGGTGGGAAATTAGGTGATATTAGTACGTAGTTCATGATTACTCTCCCTTCATTAAATAATTTAAGTATGGTATTATCTTATTAAAGTAAATTACTGTTTATTGAATTTTATAACAATTGTGATATTATTGCAATAAACAATTTAACGGTTTACAGCGATTGCTTTATTACTACATAGACAAGGACTGATTAAATGAGACAAATCAAGTATCTTTCAGGGGTAAATAACTGTGGTGGAAGATGCATAATAAAGGCACATGTAGAGGATGGAAAGATAACCAGGCTGACCACAGATGAAGGATGTAGCTCTGCAGATTCTCCATTACTGAATTCCTGCATCAGAGGGAAGCATTACCTGGAGACTTTTCTGGGAGATGACAGATTGAAGTATCCTATGAAGAGAGTAGGGAAAAGAGGATATGGAAGGTTTGAAAGGATCTCCTGGGATGAGGCGTTGGATATGATATCCTCAGAATGGATCAGAATTAGAGATACATACGGAGTCTCATCCAGATTCGTCACATATGCGACCGGAGTAAATGGAGTCATGGAAGGGAACGTATTGGCAAGAAGGCTTTTGGCACTAGACGGTGGATTTTTAGAAAGGTACAACAGCTACAGCTCTGCTTGCACAGATATCGCAACACCTTATACATACGGAACGCTTTATACCGGGAATAGCCCTGAGGATTGGGTCAATTCCAAGCTTATTATCCTATTTGGGCACAATCCTGTTGAGACCAGATTTGGAACGACTTTATGGTATTTGAAGAAAGCAAAGAATGCTGGAGTCAAAATCGTAGCCATAGATCCGAGATACAGTGATACTGCCAAAGGGTTAGCCGATCAATGGATCGGAATAAGACCGGGAACTGACAGCGCCTTGATCGACGGGATGGCATATGTTATATACACGGAGAATCTATACGACAAGGAGTTTATTGACAAGTTCTGCATTGGTTTTGACAGCGATCATATGCCAGAAGGTTATGAGGACGAGGAAACTGTATTCGAATACCTTATGGGGAATAGAGATGGAATCGAGAAGACGCCTGAGTGGGCTGAAGCCATAACCGGGGTAAATAGAGAAACAATATACTCCCTTGCAAGAGAGTATGCTACTTCAATACCATCAGCATTAATTCAGGGTTTAGGATCACAAAGGCACTCTAATGGAGAGCAAAGCGTAAGAAGTGGAACTATGCTTGCATGCCTGACAGGTAATGTTGGGAAATCAGGTGGGTGGGCTTCAGGATGTGGCTTGGTCAAAAGGCACAACATGCCACAAAACCCGGGATACATTAATCCTTTTAAAGGCAAGATCCCTTCATTTCTGTGGTCTGATGCTGTTCTCAGAGGGAAAGAGTTTACCTGCAAGGATGGTTTGATTGGAGTTGAAAAGCTTGATTCAAACATAAAAATGATAATGAATCTTTCAGGGAACTGTCTTGTGAATCAACATTCCGACATAAACCGGACTATAAAAATACTTGAGGACACTTCCTTATGTGAGTTTATAGTCTGTTCTGACGTTTTTATGACTCCTAGTGCGAGATTTGCTGATATACTTTTACCTGGAACGTCAATGTTTGAGAATGAAAATATAACCACGCCATGGGGATACGGCGATTATATAATATATAACCAACAGGCGATCGAACCCTTGCATGAATGCCGATTTGAATACGATTGGCTCAGCGAGCTTGCTGAAAGACTTAAACTGCGGGATGAGTTCACCGAGGGCAGATCATCCGTCAGAGACTGGCTGAAGAAATCATATGAAGACTTGATGATATTGGAGCCAGAGCTGCCTGAGTTCGAAGCATTCTCAGCAGAGGGGATCTATAGATTCAATGATAATCCATTAGTGATAGCCTTTAAAAAACAGATAGAGGATCCAGAAAACAATCCTTTCCCCACAGATTCCGGGAAGATAGAGATATTTTCAAAAAGACTTCGCGACAAGAATAATCCTGATGAAATACCGCCAATTCCAAAATATGTCAAGGGTTTTGAGGGAGTAGGGGATCCTTTGATGGGGAAATACCCATTTCAACTGATAGGGTGGCACTCCAAAAAAAGAACTCATTCTATTCAGGACAACACATCTGGATTAGAAAGAATTGAACCACAGACTGCATGGATCAATCCAATAGATGCTGAAAGTAAAGGAATATCAAATGGTGATGCAGTAGAAATCTGGAATGACAGGGGAAAAACCCAAATCATTGCATTTGTTACCAACAGGATAATAGAAGGAGTTATAGCGGTCGCTCAGGGTGC
The DNA here is from genome assembly GCA_964533235.1 of uncultured Gudongella sp. Taxonomy (GTDB): domain Bacteria; phylum Bacillota; class Clostridia; order Tissierellales; family Tissierellaceae; genus Gudongella. The sequence goes on from CAZHLQ010000186.1 coordinate 4,025, forward strand.
CTGGTATACTCCAGATGAGAATGGCGTTGACATAAGGGGGTCTATCAACGTCTTATCAACATCAAGAGCGACACCCTTGGCAAAAGGAAATCCCCAGCATTCAAATCTAGTGGATGTTAAACCAATAAAATAGAGAGGGTCAACCCCTCTCTATTGCTGTAAGACCAGTTCTAACTATTTCCAGAATTCCATATGGCTTCATCAATTCAATGAACGCGTTATTTTTATCTTCGTCCCCTGTAACCTCCACTGTGATGCTTTTGGATGCAATATCAACTGTTTTTCCCTTGAAAACGTCAGCCAATTGTATTATTTCAGACCTGGTTTCCTTTGTAGAAGATATCCTGAGGAACATAAGCTCTCTTAGTATAGATTTTTTGCATGTCAGGTCTGTGATCTTGATAACATTGATCAGCTTATTCAGCTGTTTAGTGATCTGTTCCAGTACTTCTTCATCTCCCGTTACGGTTACAGTGATTCTTGAAATATTTGGGTCCATCGTCTCAGCAACATTCAAGGTATCGATATTGTAACCTCTTCTTGTAAAAAGCCCTGCAACCTTGCTAAGAGTTCCAGC
>CAZHLQ010000187.1:0-2126 GCA_964533235.1 uncultured Gudongella sp.
TGTCTAACCTTTTTAGCGATCTTATCAGCTATTTCAACATTTGGCGTATCCAGATTGATGTTGAAGGCTACCAACGGAACTCTTGCTCCAACAGCAGTTGCTCCGCTCTTTGCATTCATCTCCTGTGGACCAAAGTCTGGCTTCCACTCTACATCCTTGATCTTCTCAAAGAATCCCTCGTATTGTCCCTTTCTTACTGATGCCAGGTTTCTTCTGTCTTCCTTAGTGCACGCATCCTCATATAGGTACACTGGGATCCCCCAGCTTCCAAGCTCAGCTCCTACTTCCTTCGCTACCTCGATACACTCGGCGATAGTGACGTTTGATACCGGAGTAAATGGCACTACATCTGTTGCTCCCATCCTTGGATGAGCTCCCTCGTGCTTGGTCATATCTATTAGCTCTGCAGCCTTTTTAGCAGTATTGATTGCAGCTTCCTTGATCTTGTCAGGTGCGCCGATCATAGTTAAAACAGTTCTGTTATGGTCTTTGTCTGAAGAGTAGTCAAGTATCGTAATGCCTTCGATCTTCCTTGCCTCATCAACAATTTTCTCTACTACTTCCTGATTTCTGCCTTCACTGAAATTTGGTACACATTCCATTAATTTGCTCATAATGACCTCCTTGAATCTAAATCAATTTCTCTACGAACGTTTTGATAAACCATATAGTCTGTGGCTGATAGATAATGTCTACAAGGAATGCTCCAACTATTGGAACGATCATCATAGCCTTTCTGCTCATACCATACTTCTCGTTTACTGCTGTCATATTAACTATAGCCGATGGAGTTGCTCCAAGACCATGTCCTGCAAGACCTGCTACCATAACCGCAGCATCGTAGTTCTTCCCAAGTATTCTGAAGACTACGAAATATCCAAGTAGTGAAAGAACTACAACCTGTGCGAAAAGTACTATCAGTACTCCACCGATCAGTCCTGAAAGCTCCCAAAGCTTCAAAGTCATAAGTGCAAGTGATAGGTAAAGGTTAAGCATTACATTTCCAATTTCATCAACAAGTGCAAAATCAAACTTGTAAAGGTGAAGCTTTTCGTTAACATTTCTAAGTATAACTGCTACAAACATCGCTCCAACGTATGTTGGGAAGCCCATATTTATTAGCTTACTTATCCAACCAGCTATTATAGTACCAAATGCCATACAAATTAAGATTGCTGATACATTCTTTATTATATCAAGTGAGCTTAGCTTATGACCAGTACTTACATTGATGTCAGTAACAGAAGTATCGAAGCTTGAATCCTCTTCTGGCTTCAGGTTGTATTTAACGATAAGTCTTCTTCCAAGAGGACCACCGACAAGAACTGCAGATATCAAACCAAAGGTTGCAGCTGCTGCTCCGACAAGTGGTGCTACCTCATATCCCATTTCAGCAAAGGATGTACCATAGGAAAGTGCTGCTCCATGTCCACCGATCATTGATATAGCACTAGCAAGAAGAGCATATGGTGCCTCAAGTCCGATCACCTTTGATACAGCTATACCCAATGTATTCTGGATTATTGATATCACGCCGGCAACCAGCCAGTAAACTATAAGTAGTTTACCACCCTTTACAAGAAGCTTGTAGCTTGCACCAAGTCCTACTGTTGTAAAGAACGCGAGCATAAATGCGCCTTGAAATATATTTTCAAAAGAAAAAGCAAATGAGCCTGAAAGGTGTCCTAACCAGGTAACGAACATGAATATGAAACCGCCTATAACTGGTGCAGGAATACAGTATTTATCAAGAATTTTGACCTTACCTTTAACGAAATAACCAATAAGTAATAATGCCGCGGCAAAAGCCAGTGTTACTGCTGAATCAAGACTAATTGACATTAGACCTTCAACCATTTCAAATTTCATAATATCCCCCTTTAGTATTTGAAGTATGCTGCAAATAATTCCAATTTATTGCTAACGCTTTCCCCTTACACCCCCTTCTATAGTTAATTCTCAATAGACTTATTCAAAATACATATATGCAATTTTCAAGCCAAGTATTTTTGGCAAAGTAAAGTGTCTATTTTGTAACGATTCTTTTTTTATGGCTTGCACGATTTCTAAAATAGCAGCAAAAATATCCCTGCAGATTTTGCATGGTGCAGATTTTGCAGGGTTGT
>CAZHLQ010000188.1:0-1556 GCA_964533235.1 uncultured Gudongella sp.
GTGACCCCCGTGTTGTTATAAAACGAAACAGTCACGGTGTCGTTTGCTGATACCCACGCCGAAATATCCACTCCGGCCGTATTTACACTGAAAGTCGCGGATACTCTGTCCCCAAACCGAGCCCCGGCAACAGGAACTGTAGTTGTTGCCCTCGCGCCACTGGCCAATGAAGGGGGGTCGTAAGTCGCGATACCAAGGAACGGCGTCACTCCTGAAATAATATTCCCAGTTGCGCCATTGATCTCCTCATACGGCCTGATGTTGCCGGCCCCTGTCACGAGGCCGTCCGCCTTGTTTCCGGTAGCCGCGGCCCCATCAAAGCGCAGAGTAGAGTAGGTTCCGCCTCGGAGATTGGAAATGAGCATACCGCCGCACTTAACAATGGCGGCATGAGCTGCTGGGCTATCCACCACGGAAATGTCGTTCAACTCCCCACCAGTTACACTACTGAGTACATCAACTCCATGAGACCCGCAGTTAGGTGCCGAAAGACCATTGACAAACAGCTTCCCAATGTGCCCAAAACTTGCGCCAACAAATGATGTTGTATTGGCGCTGCCTTTGCCAACGATTACCCGGCCAATAGAGCCAGCAGAAATAATAGAAGGCAGAGTTGTGCTGTCAGAACTCAGCGCGTAGTCTCCAACATCAATTTCGTTAAATGCGTTTGCCGCATCGGCCAGGATGCGAAGTGGGTAGTTTTTGGCTTTGTGTGTGATTCCTCTAACAATGTACTTTGCGGGGGCTGAAATAGAACGAGCAAATACCGAGTAGAAACACCCAAACCCATGAATGCCACGAGCTTCAATCTCCCCACCAGCAAGAGTGACGCACGCCTGTTGTTCGTTTTCTGTCTGAGTAGATTGAACGTTCACGCCGTTAATCAGGGTCAGCCCAAAAGTATTGAAGGAGTCAACCCCGTTCATAATTTTGCCGGTACCGAAGGTGTTTGTAACCTGACCATTTCCGTACATTGAAACAATCGCGTACATCGACTGAGCGTTGCCATCTGCGCGAGCAACTGTTCCGTTAACGTCCACCCCATTCATCTGCACTTTCACAACGCGCTTGGCGACGTTATAGCCCTTTATGTTATTGATACGGATAGAAAATGGCGCGGAGTTATTAGATTGGACATGAACAGCATCACCGTCTTCAAATGGCATTAGATCTTTAGCAAGAACGTCATCTATTTCGCCAAATGATTGGTTTGCCCCGGTAGTGGACCCCCCTACATAAACCGCGCGACACGAACCATTAAGATCCACAACAGTCCCGTTCGGTGTTGCCGCAATATCATCAGCGAGGACACCACGCACATCGAAATCAACACCTTCATCATACACATCAACAGATCTGTGGAAGGTGGTGGAGAGTACGTTCTTAAAAGAGATCCGGCCACCAACCCCTAACACGCGAAAAATTTTTCCAGTCTGCCCGTCAACGAAGGGAGACCGGACAAATCGCCGGATGTTGTTGCCCATCCCGTCAAAGCCACCACGCCCAGTGATACGACAATAATCACCTCCGACATAGACGGCAGACACGTCATTCAT
>CAZHLQ010000189.1:0-1738 GCA_964533235.1 uncultured Gudongella sp.
TACAAAAGATCAGCTTAAGGCAGATCTGGAGACGCACCTGGTCGATCCGATATTCAGGATCAGACTTTTTGATTCAGAAGGAAGACTTTTGGAGGATGTCTCATCCGATTTTCATATGCGTGGGATGATGATGGACGGAAGGTTAGCAAGGATGAGATCAAACGGTGATGAAGAGACTGATCAGTTTATTTTAAAGGACGACGAAGGGACCTGGGGAACCATATACATCACAAGGTACAGTTCAGCTGATAATTCTCTCGTTGCAAGGTTGTTTAAAATGTCTTTGCTATCTAATAGTGTTAGGGCTGTAATGATCGCTATGGCAATCTCTGCATCCATTGCACTTATCATCAGCAGACTCATGAGTAAAGATCTAAAAGAAACTGCAACTTTGGCTTCAGATATTCAAGCCGGGAAGCAGGTAAAGGTTGAAAGGTCGATAGTTTCAGAAATAACAAGTATAAGGAGCAGCCTCCATGATCTCAGCACAAAACTGAGGTTAAAGCAGAAAGGAAGAAAGGAGCTTACTGATAAGCTAATACATGAGACCAGGACTCCTTTGACGATTATAAAAACCCACCTGGAAGGGATAGAGGATGGTGTTATCTCAGCTGACCAGGGTGAAATAGAGCTCTTAAAGAATCAAGTCGAGATAATAACCTCTCTTATAACAGGTTTAAGCGGGATGATAGAAGCTGATGTGGTACAGGATGAAATCATAATTGAGGAATTTGAGCTGAATAAGCTCCTAAGACAGATAATTAGTGGCTTAAATACACAATTTTCTAATAAAGGATTGAAGCTTACACTTAGCTCTGATGACAAGGTGGTTATGAGAACAGATAAGTTTAAGCTGAGTCAGGTGTTTTATAACTTGTTGAATAATTCTTGGAAATATACTGATGCTGGCGGCCAGGTATCGATTTCGTACAAAAGATCCAGTGAGATGGTAACCATAAACATTTCAGATAACGGAACAGGTATAGATAAGGACGAGTTGAAGCATATCTTTGACGCATATTATAGAGGAAAGACTCAAGCAGGATCAGGTGATGGGATAGGCTTATACATTGTTAAGGGGAATATGACCTTGCTTGGAGGAGAAGTATCTGTAAGCTCGACAACGGGTGTAGGGACAGAGTTTTTTCTTAGTTTGCCGATCATCTACAACAATGAGAAAGTAGGGTAGAAATAGAGATGTATTATAAAATAAAATCTAAAATATTAAAATTTTTGACGTGGCTTTCTAAAGGGAGTAGGGAATCATTTGGAACTGGCAGATTGGATTGCTGTGAACTTAATAGAGCTACCCAAAAATAAATATGAGTATCGAATAGTAAATGTATTGAATATGGCTGCTGCAACTGATAAAATCAGATTGCTGTAGTATTTTTGAGGCTCCCATGATTGGGAGTCTCATTGATTTAAGGAGATGCTGGACGTGAAGAGAATAACTAAATACATAGGAATGAGAACTCTAAAGACTGCCATAGGCGCGGCGTTGGCAATTTTCGTTGCCCAGTTGCTCGGGTTGGATTACGGTGTAAATACAGCTATAGTAGTGATCCTGAGCCTGCAGAACACTAAAAGGAAGTCTCTTAATCTTGCAGGTGTCAGAATAGCTTCATCAGCAATAGCATTAGCCATAGCCTGGGCTGTTTTTTCAGTTGTCGGCTTTAATCCTGCTGCCTTTGGTGTTTACCTCCTGATATTTATTCCTGTAGTAGTAAGATTTAGG
>CAZHLQ010000190.1:0-2778 GCA_964533235.1 uncultured Gudongella sp.
CTATATGAGTGATAAAGGTGTTTAACTTTTATCATTTTATCCCTCTTTTCATAAAATTAACAAGGGCAAAGCTTACATAATAGCTCCGTTATCCTGATAGTTTAGGATCACAAGATCGCCCTCAGTCAAGCCTGACTTTACCTCTACCTGGTCGTTCATCTCCAGACCTATGGTTATTTCTCTTTCGACTGGCTTCCCATTTTCAAGTATCTTGACATAGTTATTTGAATTTAGTTGATAAACTGAACCTTTTGGGACTAATATCGCATCTTTGGTTTCCTCGATAACTACCCTCGTATTAACTTCAATTCCATAAGTAATTTCACCCTCTGTTTCAGGAAGATTTATCTCTACTGTTTGGCGATTCTCCTTTTCTCCCAGCACTGAGACAGTAGTAAACGCTTTGGGATATTTCTTGTCTACCTTTAAGTTATCGATTTGGATGTCAAGTAACGAATCCTCCAATGAAGCTTTCATTCCTTCATTGATCTTGAAAGCATCTTCAACCATAAAATCTACTGCCACAACATTATTCTTTGGATCCTGAATCTCTATGATCATAGACCCTGGGTATGGTGAATCTCCAACAAATGTTTTTAATTCAGTTATTACTCCATCTATATCAGCAATGATAGCAGAGTTATCTCGATTCCTTTGTAGTCCCTCTAGTGTTAACAGCAAAATATCTATTTCTGCCTCGTATTTTTTCTTAGAACTTAATGAAACACCTTTTGTGAGCTGGCTATAATTATTTTGAGCTATAGCTAAAGCACTACTAAGCTGATCAAAGCTATTAATAGCACGTTCAAGCTCAACAAGTGGGACAGCTCCATTGTTATATAGCTCTTCTATCCTTTCTTTATCTTTTAATGCCAAGTCCAGATTACTTTTTATCCTAGATATTTCTATCTTTGCGTTATTTATACTTTGTATATCCGTTCCTTGGAGTATACCGCTATATGTAGCCTCCAATGCCTCGATTTGTTTTTCCACTTTTTGGATCTCCAAATCAAAATTGTCCTCAAATTTTACCAATAACTGCCCTTTATTGACTTTATCACCAAGCTCAATGGTTATATCTTCAACCTTACCCAATCCACTGCTATAATACTGTCTTATGTTTCTTGATCTGATTATGCCAACCTCTTCCACATACTTTCCCAATGTTCCTCTTTTTACTTCAACGGTGTTGTACTTAGTCCCAATATTGCCTGTCGTCAAAAAATAGACTATGGCTATGCCAACGATTGACAGAATCAATACTGGAATCAAAACTTTCTTTTTCATAGTTACCTCCCATACCCAATGATTTTAATGAATCGCTTATATTATATGACTTACCAAACAGAATTCGAAGGAAGAAGTATTGATGAAATAAATCAATTCCAATACATAGGTACCCGTATCACTAAGCTGTAAATCCCATAGTTTTCTAATTTCATACTGGTTTGACCAATTTAAAAAAGCAAAAAGAACCGTCCCCAATGCTTGGTTTTGGTTCTTTCTACTTAGTACTACTAATAAGTCTTTCTTACATACTCATCGATCCTTCTCACTGCCTCCTTCAGATTTTCATCTGAATTGGCAAATACCGTTCTGAAGTAGCCTTCACCCATGCTTCCAAATGCTGATCCAGGTACAACAACTACTCTGGCATGCTTTACAAGATCCTCAGCAAATTGCTCTGAGCTTACGCCCAGCGCCTTGATGTTTGCAAATGCATAGAAGCTTCCAGGTGATTTTTTGCAGGTTATTCCTGGTATTTGGTTCAGCCCATCTATTAGTATGTCCCTTCTCCTAAGATAGTCTGAATGCATTTTCTTTACCTCTTCCTGGCTGCCCTGCAGCGCTTCCAAAGCAGCTCTTTGAGTGAAGGTTGAAACACAGGACACTATTCCTTCCTGCAGCTTTGGCATGGCTGCTATGATGTCCTTATGTCCTACTATATAGCCTATCCTCCATCCAGTCATGGCATGTGACTTTGAAAAACTGTTTATAATAAGAACCTGGTCTCTTACCTCAGGAATCTGAGCTATACTGAAATACTCAAAATCATCGAAGATAAGCTTGTCATACACCTCGTCAGAATAAACTATGAGATTGTATTTCTTAACTAATTCTGCTATTTTTATTATTTCTTCCTTTGTTATAACTGACCCAAGCGGATTACTTGGCGAGTTCAGCAGTATTGCTTTCGTCCTTGGTGTTATGGCCTTCTCTATGTCTTCCGCTTTAATGCTAAAGTCGTTTTCCTCGTAAACAGGAACGCTTACCGGCTTTGCTCCTGCTACCATTACCTGCCCTACATAGTTTGGGAAGCATGGATCAGGTATTATAACTTCATCACCCGGGTTTACTGTGGCAATCAAACACATTGTTATTGCTTCCATACCGCCTACAGTTATCATTACATTCTCGAAAGTGTAATCTCCGGAGTACTTTAGATATTCCTTTGCAATGGCTTCCCGAAGCTCCGGAAGTCCAGCATTAGGGCTGTAGTGGGTGTATCCCTCATCGATAGCTCTTTTTGCTGCATCCTTAATGTTCTGTGGTGTATCAAAATTTGGCTCTCCAACAGTTAGTTTAACAACATCGTCATATTTTTGTGCCAGATCAAACATTTTCCTGATTCCCGAAGCAGGATAATTTAATGCAATATCTGATAAATAGCTCATTTTTAGACCTCCAATCCTTATTCAGCTCAATATCCTCTAACGGTTCGCCATCTGTACATATCTTTCGTATCTAAAATCAGCATCAGCCTTCGCCTTTTCAAAC
>CAZHLQ010000191.1:0-3555 GCA_964533235.1 uncultured Gudongella sp.
AAGCAGCAGAGAAAGATTCTCCCTCAGCTCAATTTAATCTTGGTGTTTGTTATTTTCGTGGTTGGGGTGTCAAGCAGGATTATGATGAGGCTTATAAATGGTATAAATCAGCATCGGAAGGTAATTACGTTAGTGCACAGAATGCGCTAGGCGTTTGTTACGAAAGTGGCCGCGGAGCATATCACAACTACGAAGAGGCTTTTAAGTGGTATAAGAAGGCGGCAGAACAGGGCAATGATGTTGCACAAAACAGCCTGGGTAAATGTTTCTTCTTAGGTAGGGGGACAGAGCAAAGCTATAAAGATGCTGTTATGTGGTTTAAAAAAGCAGCGGATAATGGTAATGTTAAAGGACAATATAACCTTGGTGTTTGCTTTAGAAATGGCAAAGGAGTAAATCAGAGCGATGAAGAAGCCGTTAAATGGTACAAAATGGCAGCAAGGAAGAATCATGCTAGCGCACAATGTAATCTTGGGGCGAGCTATTGTGTTGGACTAGGAGTTAAGAGAGACTTAGTACAGTCAGTTAAGTGGTTTAGGAAAGCGGCGGAGCAAGATTTAGCAAGTGCTCAGTATAATCTTGGGCTATGCCTTGAAAATGGATTGGGAGTGGAACGGAATTTGGAAGAGGCTATCGAGTGGTTTCTAAAGGCAGCAAATCGTGGGTTGGCGGAAGCACAACATAAAATCGGGACTTGCTATGAAAAGGGAATCGTGGTTGCACAGAATTATGAGACAGCCTTTGATTATTTTAGAAGAGCAGCAAAACAAAACCTAATTGTGGCAATGTTTAGCCTGGGAGGGTTGTTTTATTGGGGCAGGGGTGTAGGACGAAATTATGAAGATGCAATTTATTGGTATCGGAAGGCAGCCGAGGAAGGAGACGATAGAGCTCAATATAATCTAGGCGCATGTTATATAGAGGGAAAGGGAGTGGAGCAGAGCTATAAAGAAGCAGCAAAATGGTTTCGAAAATCAGCTGTACAAAACAATGCATATGCGGAGTATGCACTTGCAGAGTGCTATGAATATGGGCGGGGGGTAAAGCAGAGCCTTGAATATGCTAACAAATGGTATAAGAAATCATTTGGCACAATATGCAGGAAAACTGACCGATTGGTAGAAGAAGCAATACTTGGTCATAGTCATTTCCGCAATAATGAAATAGTTGAAAGGAAAGCAAATACCAGTAATAACATTGAGGTTAGTCTGGGAAAACACTACTACAAGGGGATTGGAGTTGACCAGGATTATCACAGGGCTTTCATTGAGCTGCAAGAGGAATCTTTTAATGGCAATGCACAATCACAGTATTATCTTGCCGAGAGCTACCGTTATGGTAATGGTGTAGAAGTGAATTTTTCTGAAGCGATTTGTTGGTATATACAATCAGCTACAAATGGGTTCACCGATGCTTATCATGAAATAGGGGCAATGTATGCTAAGGGAGAGGGTGTAAATCAAAACAATATTGAAGCTCTCAAGTGGTATGAAAAATCCAATAAACGAGATGCCTATCAAGGACGCGAAGAATTTGAGGATGATGAAATGTATTCAGATGAAATCATTGAGGAGAACTCTGAGAAAACTAGAGACAGGTACGAATTTGATGGTGTAGATGAGGAGATATTTCATGACCCCATAGCTTTAGTGAAACTATTAGAGATGATGGGAAGTAAAAATATAGAGTAAAGGATTAGTAATGATCTGCTAGCTTAGCTGGCGTAATTTTTGTTCATAAAAGTACAATAAATTTATGAACAACGAAAATGAAATATTTGAACTAAGCCTTCGTGGACTGCTGGGATGGTAAGAATTTGTGAGCATCAGGAATGAAACATTCCTAATTAAGAAGAAAGGCGAAGTACACATATGAGCAAATTTATAAATATGAACCCTGATGGCAACAGAATGGTCGACAGCAACGATTATTATTATGAGATGGATGATACTTTTTCTTCCGTTTCGGATGTTGCAAAACCTCTGATTAGGAGCGCAAAGGAAGCATTCTCCAAGATTGAAGAAATGCTATATTCAGCCCCTACATTTATTAATGCAATTAAGGCTAGCATCCCAGAGGAAGCAATTCAAGTAGTGATGTCAGATGAGCAAAAGTCAAAGATTGCTAGTGGAGCTTTAAAACTGATGACTAAGAAAGATGGTTCTTTGATGGCAAATCTTATTGATCCAAATACTAAAAAAATAGTTTCTACGATTTCATTGGAAAAGGTCAAAGTTGCACCTGAAATATCTCAAGCCATGACGAGTTATGCAACTCAAATGCAAATAGCCCAAATAGCAGAGCAAATACAACTTGTTCAGGCTGCTGTCGAAGAAGTACATCAAGGGCAAGAATACGATAGACTTGCCACAGCATATAGCTGTCAACAAAAATTATTGCAAGCTACTGCAATAAAAAATCCTCAGATAAGATCAATGGCACTATTGAGAATTGCCTCTGATGCAGAAGATAGTAGAAATCTATTAATGCAGAGTCAAAATGCCAATCTGGCATTTATTAAGAATCAGCCAGAATCCTTTTGGGGGAAACTAATCTCAGGTGATACTCCAGAAAAAGTTAATTTGAGAATGAATGAGATTAGAGAAAGCTTATACGCTGTTAATATGGTTTCATTATCGGAGGCAGTAGCTTATCAGGAATTGGGAGAAATAGAAGCAGCTCAGCAAAGTCTTCGATACTACGCTGAGTATATTAGTAAAGCTTATCTTGAAACAGATGTTTTAGTAGAGCGTTTAGATATGATAGATCCATCACCGGAAAATTACTGGTCTAAAACACTACCAGACATAGAAAGGAAAATCTTAGCTTTGCCGTTGAATGAAGAATAATTCTTGTTAGGAGGCGTAGAAAATGGAAAAGCATTGTAAGAATACGAAATGCCAAAGAGCCCTTCCTTCGGGTTATAAGTATAAGTTCTGTGAGAACTGCAGAAATGAACGAGCCAAACGAATTAAAGACGCGGGGAAACTAGGGGGAGGTTTGGGAGCATTAGCACTAATGATAATTGCAAAGACAAAAAAATAATCTCGAGATACATCATATTATAATGAATTAGTTGCGGAGGTGTTAGTACTGGATGACTTAAAGAGGATATATGCTTTTACTGTGAAATGGCCATATAAATTTCATGGTGATAAGGCTAATTGGATGAACTTTTTAGATTTTTCTATGTCAGATGATTGTTCCGCACTTGAATTTATAATGGATTGTTGCCATAACATAGTGAAACGGAGGCTTTGCAGATATGAATGAAATTAAATGTCCGAATTGCGGAAAAGTCTTTAGCCTTGATGAAGCCGGTTACGCAGATATTCTAAATCAAGTTCGTAATGAGGCTTTTGATAAAGCGCTGAATGAGAGGTTAGCTCTTGCGGAACAGGACAAAAGGACGGCTATTGAGCTGGCAGAGGCTAAGATTGCCAATGAAATGGAAAAAATAACTTCCATGAAAAATATGGAAATTGAACGTCTTCAGGTGGAGCTTAAGTCAAGTTCAGAACTTGTGAAGGCAACCGTAACGGGAGAGCTTAAGGA
>CAZHLQ010000192.1:0-5126 GCA_964533235.1 uncultured Gudongella sp.
GTAGGAGATAAAACTGTATTTGATTTGAGTCCTGAATATATGGCTGATTATTATGAAAAGTTTTATAAGGTTTTTTACATCGTTCACATATTTTTTCTTTTTCTATTGCTTTATTCTTTGTCACAACAGGACTTGTCTTGTCCGATTTTTTAAGAACTAAAAAACAAAATCATTTAAATAACAAATTTTCAATTCGTTACTATCTAACTTTTATCTCTTGTATTATCCTATCAATAATTATTTATTTAACTTTTAGAACTAATTTCTTTTCCGTATTAAAATTAGGTTACGTATTGAAAAACACCTTCTTCAAGATGTTCTCAAAGGACGTCAAGGGAGAGGGCGAGATCACTCCTTTCCAGGCTGTAGCTACAGCTCTTGCTGCTACAGTTGGTACAGGTAACGTTGCAGGTGTTGCTACAGCTATCGCACTTGGCGGTCCTGGAGCAATATTCTGGATGTGGGTTTCTGCAATATTTGGTATGACAACAAAATTTGGTGAGGTTGTTCTTGCAGTAAAATACAGAGAAAAGACAGAAGACGGTCGTTTCGTTGGTGGTCCTATGTACTACATCCAAAATGGACTTAAGATGAAGTGGCTGGCAGTTATCTTCTCAATATTTGGAGCACTTGCAGCATTCGGAATCGGTAACATGGTTCAATCAAACTCCGTAGCAGCAGCTCTTAAAGAATCTTTCAACGTTCCTCCAATCGCTACAGGTATCGTTCTTGCAATCCTTACCGCTTTAGTAATCCTTGGCGGTATCAAGAGAATCGGTGCTGTTACTGAGAAACTTGTTCCATTTATGGCAGCTATCTATATAATTGGAGCTCTAGTAATAATCATTGGTAATGCATCACATCTTCCAGAAGCATTTGGTTTGATATTCAAGCATGCATTCACACCAGCAGCAGCAACAGGCGGATTTGCAGGAGCTACTATAGCAACTGCTATGAGAAGAGGTATTTCCCGTGGTGTATTCTCAAACGAAGCTGGTCTTGGTAGTGCTCCTATAGCTCACGCTGCAGCAACTACTGATCACCCTGTAAGACAAGGTCTTTGGGGAGTATTTGAAGTATTCATGGATACTATCGTAATCTGTACTCTAACAGCTATGGCTATAATGGTATCAGGACTTTGGGATTCAGGAGTTACAGGGGCAGCCCTTACGACTCAGGCTTTCAATGAATCAATACCTGGCGGTGGAATGATAGTATCAGTAGGTATCGTACTTTTCGCATTCTCAACTATCCTTGGATGGGCTTACTATGGTGAGAGATGTGCTGAGTACCTGCTTGGTAAAGGCGCTATAATGCCTTACAGATTACTTTGGATACCAGCGGTAGTATTGGGAACAGTTGGTGGACTTGAGTTCCTTTGGGACCTTGCAGACACATTGAACGGTTTGATGGCTATTCCTAACTTGATAGGTGTTCTTCTAATGAGCGGTACTATAATAGCTCTTACTAAGGAATACTTTGCAAAGGAAAAAGCTGCAAAATAAGTAATAAAGTAAAACGAATGATTAAACCGGAGCCTAAGGCTCCGGTTTTTTATTCTGAATGTGCTATTCTGCTTGCTGCTGCCGCTGCAATAGCGGCAACTATATCGTCCAGGAAGGTGTGGACAGACTCACCCTTCTTTGTATCCAGGTCCTTGATTATCCCAATTTTCTCCTTGTCTAGATAACCGAAATTGGTAAGCCCGATGCTTCCGTATACATTTACTATGGATAATGGCAATATTTCATCTATTCCGTAAAGTCCCTCATCTGCCTCGACTATCGACTGTAATGGCTCAGGCAGCAATTTTTTCTCTGTGAGCTCATCTATTGCTATGCCCGTTATAATCGCATGGATTATCTCTCTTTTCCTTAAGACAGCATGTATGTTTTCGAGACATTTTTCCTTTGTTAGATCTTCGTAATAGTTCTTTTGCAGGTCGTAAACTATATCAGCAATATCCTCCAGCTGAACACCTCGCCTGTTTATCATTTCAATGGTCATTTCCTTCAGCTCATCCATATTATACCTGTGCTGGTATCTCTTCTTATTCTTATCCATATTCGTTATCCCCCTTTTAAAATACTCAGTTCCATTTTACCCCTTTGGACTGGACAGTATTCTCAAAATCTGATCATAAAAAAAATAGCCGCTTATTTCAGCAGCTAAAATTTCTCATCTGAGTACTCATAGGTATCTACAAGTTCAGCAAGCGCAAAGAATCTCTGCCCGTTCTTCGAGGTATAGTAGCAGGTCATGAGAGATATTATCGGCTTCCCATGAAGCTCTGCTCTTTCCTGATCCAGCATATATAGTGCGGTTTCAGGCACCAGAACAGTCTCGTAAATTTTGTACTCGTAGATATTTCTTTTATCCGTTATCTTGACTGCCATTTCGGGCTGAGCGTTCAACAGGTTGCCAAATAACAATCTAGGATCCTTCATATAATGGGAAGCAAGGGAAAAGTTACCCTCACCCATGACCAGGTCGGGTACCATCGTTCCTGCCCCCGCCATCAGGTTAGCGTCTGAAACACCATTCAGGATAGGAAGATCTATCCCAAGCTCAGGTATCTTTAGAAGGCCTACGATATTTGGATCCTCAAATTGTGAAACTGCAACTGCTGCCGTAATAGGCGATACATCAGCTATGGCGGAATAATCATATTCTGCCTTCATTTGCTTGTTAAGCTCGATTTCTTCAGCGGTAATACTATCAATAACCTTGCTGGTCCTTTCAACCTGCTGCTCAACCATTTTTTGAGTGAACAACGGAGAAAAGATCAATCCAAGACCAGTTATTATTAGAATTGCTGACAACCATTTCCTCATGATCGATCACCTCAACATATAGATACCCATCATTTTATTTCACAACACACTCTGCTTGTGATAAGGCCCGTCTTGCAATTATTGTAAGTGGATCAAGATATGCGATCCTTCCATCCAGATCTATATAGTCTATTGCAACCGAGAGCTCAGTACATCCAAGTATAACAGCCTTTAAACCGTCGTCTGCCATTCTCCGGACAACGTCCTTGAAATCCTTAGCAAATCTGTTGATGTCTCCACTCTTTATTCCATAGATAAAGCTCATGACCTTAGCCTGATCTTCGGATGAAGGGTGGATAAGCTCTATACCATGTTCTTTGGCTCTTTTATCGTATATTCCGGATTTTAGTGTGCCGTCGGTTGCAAGCAATCCAATTTTCCCCTCAGAGCTTATCTTAGAAGCCTCTTGAAGGGTCTCCTCAAGCATGTCTATGAATGGTATTTTTATTTCCTTCGATATTTCCTTTAAAAAGAAATGGGCTGTGTTGCAGGGCATGATCAAAAAATCTGCTCCCATCCTTTCAAGACCGACTGCACTTTTGACAAGCTCAGGTACCGGGTTTTCTCCATAACCCAGGATAAAGCTGGTCCTGTCCGGAATGTGTGTGTTATTATCGATCAATACCCTGGGATGCTCCTGGTCATTTTCTGCCCCGGAGTTTATAACTATCCTTTCGAACAGCTTTGCTGTTGCAAGAGGTCCCATTCCTCCAATTATGCCTATAGTCTTTTTTGTCATAGCTTATCTCCAAACCATATAAATATTTCTCTTTCAGCAGATGCGTTTGAATCAGATGCATGTACAAGATTCCTCGTTGTTTCAAATGCGTAATCTCCCCTGATTGTTCCAGGCTGGGCACATAAAGGATCCTTGTCTCCTACCATTATCCTCAATAATCTGATACAATTCTCACCCTCTACCACCATTGCCAATACTTGTTTTTCTTTGATTGAATCCACAAGCTCAACAAAGAAGGGCTTTTCCTTATGCTCTTCGTAATGCTTCCTGAGGATATCTGCTGTAGGCTCCATTAGTTTGAGCTGCTTGAGCTTTAATCCCTTTTTCTCGATTCTGGATATGATCTCACCTACTAGTCCCCTTGATACTCCGTCTGGCTTTATCATAACGAAGGTCTTCTCCATCCCGATCCCTCCTCTATTACTTAAACTACTTGTCAACTGCACTTGCACCCTGACTCAGGGCAATACTCTTGAATCCTTCAGTCATTTCGATCCTTCCATCAGCAAAAACCCATATTGCTTCAAGTCCCTCAACTGATTCAACCAATGCCCTGCTCTGATCATATGGAAGGAGAAATACCTCAGTGGAGTAAAAATCAGCCAGACCTGAATCTTCAATAACTACATTAACGGCTCTATAGTTCGCTGCGGGCATCAGAGTTACTGGATCTATGATATGGTGGATCCTTTGATCTCCAACTACATAATAACGTTGGTAATCTCCTGAGCTTACCACAGAAGCATCATTTACAAAGATCGTCTCCAAGGTATTAGAACCGTCTCCAAAAACATCCTTGTCGGGGTTTTGGATGCCTACACCCCATCTGTCTCTCTCATTGTCAAGAGGCTTGCCTACTGCTCTTATATTTCCTCCAGCGCTAATGATAAAGGACTCAAATCCAGCCGCTTTGGCTTCTCTTGTAACGATCTCAGCTGCATAACCCTTTGCAACTGCACCTACATCCAGCGACATTGCAGGATCCTCAAGAAAGACAGTACTATTTTCCGGATCTACGATCACCTTATCAATGTCTGTATGCTTGTTTGCCTCCTGGAGTATCTCCATTGGAGGGATCTTCGCGTTAAGAGGATCCGCCTCTGCCTCATCTCTGTATTCAGACCATATTTTAAGCACTGCGCCAAAGGCTATGTTCGTCCGTTGCTCTGTATCCTTATACATCTCCTTGGAGAATACGATAAGATCCAGAAGCTCCTTTTCAACAACTACAGGCTCCTTTCCTGCCATATCATTGATAGTCTTGATATTATTTATTCCCTCATAGTTGTTGTACTTATCATACAGCATATGGAGCTCCAGCATTCTGTCATGGATCATAGCTGAATATTGCTTGAATTCTTCTTCTGATTTTGCATATCCCACTATCTGTGTGATCGTATCAAAGGAATCAAAAAATGTATCAGTGTATTTTTCGTACTCTACCCTCAACCCACAGCCTGAAACAGCTGTTATAATAATTGAGATCATTAGTATTATCGTTATTATTTTTTTCAAATTATCACCCCAGAACATCATACCAAAAAGCCTATTGC
>CAZHLQ010000193.1:0-3959 GCA_964533235.1 uncultured Gudongella sp.
GCAAACTTAAGGGAGTTCTTTGACTTTATCAAGTTGGCTTTTGTTGGAGTTATTTTATAAACTGCCATTGCCTCACCCTATTTCATATACTTTTCGATCATTTCCGGCTTCAGACGGTCAAGCTCTTCTCTTGGCAGAAGCTTTAGAAGATCCCAGCCTAAATTCAATGTATCATTCATATCTCTGTTTTCGTTGAAGCTTTGGGTTACAAATCTCTTCTCGAATGCATCACCAAATCTCATATACCTCTTGTCCTTCTCAGAAAGGTCTTCCTCTCCAACGATCTGTGCAAGAGCTCTAACCTCCTGGACCTTTGAATATGCTGAGAACAGCTGGTTGGATACCTCAGGATGGTCCTCTCTAGTAAAGCCTTCACCGATACCGTCCTTCATAAGACGGGAAAGCGATGGAAGTACGTTTATTGGTGGATAAACTCCCTTCTGGTAAAGCTCTCTTGCTAGTACTACCTGTCCCTCAGTGATATAACCTGTAAGGTCCGGGATAGGGTGCGTTATGTCGTCATTAGGCATCGTAAGTATCGGAATAAGTGTTACTGAACCCTCCACCTCGTGGATCATCCCGGCTCTTTCATAAAGTGCAGCTAGGTCAGAATACAGGTATCCTGGATAACCCCTTCTACTTGGAACCTCTTCACGAAGTGATGAAACCTCACGTAGTGCCTCGCCGTAGCTTGTGATGTCAGTCATGATTACGAGAACGTGCTGATTTTCTTCATAAGCCAGGTACTCAGCAGCTGTCAATGCGCATCTTGGAGCGATTATCCTCTCCATGATAGGGTCGTCAGCATAGTTTATATACATAACTACCTTTTCCTGAACACCAGCCTTCTTGAAGGCTTCCTCGAAGAAGAAAGCCTCGTCGTGCTTAACTCCTATCGCTGCAAATATTATGGAGAAGTTATTGTCTCCCTCTCTTGACTGAATCTTTGCCTGTCTAACTATTTGAGCAGCAAGCTCGTTATGTGGAAGTCCTGCACCAGAGAATATGGGAAGCTTTTGTCCTCTGATAAGTGTAGTAAGTCCGTCTATGGACGAAATCCCTGTTTGGATATAGTTTCTAGGGTATTCCCTTGAAACCGGGTTTATTGGTCTTCCGTTTACGTTATAAGTCTTTTCGGAATAAATGTCTCCGCCACCGTCTATAGGTCTTCCTATACCGTTGAAGGTCCTGCCAAGTATTTTTTTGGATAGGGGTATCTCAAAGGGCTTGCCCTTAAAGCTAACCTTTGAGTTTTCGATGGACATTCCCATGGTAGCTCCAAATACCTGAACAACTACCTTGTCGCCATCTATCTTTATTACACGACCAACCTTCCTGTCTCCAAGCTGATCTTCGATCTCAACTATTTCCCCATACCCTACTCTGTGTATCTTTGAAAGCTCAATAAGAGCTCCCTGTACTCTATCTAGTTTTAAATATTCTCTCTTCATCCTATCACCCACTATTTGGAATACTCTGATTCTAACTGGTTGTAGAATTCATTGATCATAGTATTCAAGCCTTGTATTTTTTCGATCTCTTCGTTAGGTATGGTATATTTCATCTTTATGATCTCCTCGTAGAGATCAGCATTTCTTACTCTTGATATCGGAATTCCTCTCTTGACTGCCTGAAGTCCTCTGTTGTACAGAAGCTCTATGGTCTTAAGCATTTCCAGCTGCTTCTTAAGGGGAACGAAGGTGTCCTCCTTGTGGAAGGCGTTTTGCTGCAGGAACCCAATCTTTATAACCCTGGCGATCTCGAGGATAAGTCTTTGGTCATCGGGAAGTACGTCCTCACCTACCAGAAGCACTATCTCAAGAAGTCTGCTTTCATCGTATAGAAGGTTGAGCATCCTCGACCTTATTCCTTCGATATCCTCGTTAAGCTCCTTCTCGTAGAACTTTTTGATCATATCGCTGTAGACGGAGTAGCTGGTCAACCAGTTTATAGCTGGGTAGTGTCTTGAATACGCAAGCTCTCTGTCAAGACCTAGAAATACGTTTACGAATCTCTTGGTATTCTCCGTAACAGGCTCTGAGAAGTCTCCTCCCGCAGGAGAAACCGCTCCGATTATTGTAACAGAGCCCTCTTCACCTGAAAGAGTCTTTACATAGCCGGCTCTTTCATAGAACTGAGCAAGTCTTGAAGGCAAATAAGCCGGGTAGCCTTCCTCCGCTGGCATCTCCTCCAGACGGCCTGAGATCTCTCTAAGTGCCTCTGCCCACCTTGATGTTGAGTCTGCCATGATCGCTACGTTGTAGCCCATGTCTCTGAAGTACTCAGCCATCGTGATACCTGTATATATGGATGCCTCTCTTGCCGCAACCGGCATGTTTGAGGTATTAGCAATAAGAACCGTTCTTTCCATTATCGGTCTGTCGGATTTCGGGTCGATCAGCTTAGGGAAGTCCTCAAGAACCTCCGTCATCTCGTTTCCACGCTCTCCGCAGCCAACATATACTATTATGTCCGCATCAGACCACTTAGCAAGCTGGTGCTGAGTCATCGTCTTTCCAGTACCGAATCCGCCTGGAATTGCTGCAGTTCCTCCCTTAGCTATTGGGAAGAATACGTCCAGTACCCTTTGTCCGGTGATAAGATGCTTATCTATCTGAAGTCTTTCCTCTACAGGTCTTTGAACACGGACAGGCCATTCCTGGTGCATCATTACCTCGTGCTCTTCACCCTTAAGGTCCTTTACCTTCATTACCACGTGATTTATATTGTATTTCCCGGGAGCTGCAAGCCAGGATATCTTGCCCTCGACGCCTATGGGAACTAAAAGCCTGTGGGTAATCAGAGGAGTTTCCTCTACTTTCCCGAATATATGACCTTGCTTCACATAATCTCCGACAGAAACTGTGAACTCGACCTCCCAAAGTGCTTCCTCGTCGATGGATATAAGGCCGATACCTTCGGGAATAAAGCTTCCGTGTTCGTCTCTTATCCTCTTTAGAGGTCTTTGGATCCCGTCGAACATATTGCTCAGCATTCCAGGTCCGAGTTTAAGCGAAAGAGGCTTCCCAGTGGATATGATCTCCTCTCCCCTTTTGATGCCCTCAGTTTCCTCATATACCTGAACTGTACCGTAGTCGCCGTCGACAGCAATAACCTCTCCGATAAGCTTCTTGGTGCCGACCATTACCATCTCTCTCATCTTAAAGCCGGTCATATTTTTACCAAGAATAACGGGACCGTTGATCATCTGGATCTCGCCTATCAGCTTACTCATTGCTCTCACCAGCCTTTCCCAGGGCAAGGCACAGCCTTTGACCAATGGTGTATTCTTTTTCCTCGATTAGAGTCTTGAGAGAGTGGTCGATGTTGTAGGTCCTATCGGAATTGCTTATTACAAAGCCCCCGATTTTTTCATCGCTCATGGTCTCAATTACGAAGGATTTCCCAGTGACTGCAACAAGACCCTTGATACAGCCCTTGATCGATTCCTTGTCCTTATCTCTTACATATACTACAACCTCGTTGTTTTCGAATTCCTTAAGGTATTTATTGATATTTTCGCAAAGATACTCGTAATACTCGTCAGTGTCGACAAACTGGTCGGCCTTCTTCAGTATCTCATTCATAAGCTTATCCTGAAGGTCCTTCCTCTTTTGTCTCAACTGAGCTTTATTCTTTTCAATTGCTTTGGCCATGGCTTCATTTCTCTCAATCTTAGCCATGCTGATCTTCCTTCTTACTATTTCGTCTCTATGGGCTTGTAGTTCTTTTCTTCTATCTTCAAGTGCCTGAAGATTCAACTCCTCAAGCTCCTTTAGAGCTCTCTGAAATTTTTCCTCCTCCTCACGGTAGACGATCTTGTGGAAAATCTCCAATTTCTCCTCAACTGTTATCATAAGTTCACCACCTATATTTTTATGCCTATGGACTCTTTAATATACCTCATAATGAAATTCTTGTCCTTTAGGCCAGTACGGTCAGGAATCGTCACTATAAGC
>CAZHLQ010000194.1:0-3559 GCA_964533235.1 uncultured Gudongella sp.
AATATAAAGAAATACATAATGGTACCTGCTCACTCAAGAATAAAGCACATAGAGATGGAAACCGAGAGGATACCTCGATTGAGAGAATTCTCAAACACCACCGAGATGAACAGGATAGAATGGAACGATAGAAAGATAGGTATCGTGACCTCAGGTGCAAGCTATGTCCACGCTAAAGAGGTATTTGGAGATACAGTATCCTACCTTAAGGTTGGCTTCAGCTGGCCGCTCCCTGATCAGAAGATGAAGGCGTTTGCAGCAGGCGTCGAGAAGGTATATGTTATTGAGGAAAACGAGCCATACATGGAGAACTTCATGAAGGTGATGGGGATCGAGTGTACTGGCAAGGAGATATTCTCAGTTTGCGGCGAAATCAATCCTCAGATCATCAGAGAGGTAATGCTTGGTGAAAAGCCTGCGGAAGGGTATGAGCTGGACATAACTGCTCCCAACCGACCGCCTGCACTTTGTGCTGGATGTCCTCACAGAGGGATATTCTACGCAATGGGCAAGCATAAGAATAAGATAAACGTAACCACAGATATTGGCTGCTACACACTTGGGGCAATGGCACCTCTAAACATAGGCGACACCTCCATCTGCATGGGAGCAGGCATCTCTGCAGGTATAGGCTTCGACAAGGTAAACAGACTTGCTGGCAGGGACAAGAAGGTATTTGGTGTTGTAGGAGACTCTACATTCTTCCACTCTGGGATGACCGGTCTTGTTGATGCAGTCTACAACAAGAGCAATATGGCAGTAGTGATCCTTGACAATAGAATTACGGCTATGACAGGACATCAGGAAAACCCTGGGACTGGAAAGACTGTTTCAGGCGTTGAATCACCTCAGGTCGACCTGGTAGCTTTGGTTAAGGCTATTGGAATCAAGGAAGAGAACCTAAGAGTAATCGACCCATATGATATGGAAGCAAACTATGAGGCTGTTAAGGCCGCCATAGCTACTGACGAGCCCTTCGTAATAATTACAAAGCAGCCATGCGCCCTTATAAAAGACGTTCAAAAGAGAAGAGCAAACCTTTACTGCCAGGTAAACCAGGAAGTCTGCAGAAAGTGTAAAACCTGCCTGAGAATCGGTTGTCCTGCTATATCTATGAAAGACAACGTCGTAAGCATGGATATTACCATGTGCAATGGCTGTCAGGTTTGTCTGCAGGTTTGTCCGTTCCATGCTATTGAAGCTTTTGGGGAAGAGGTGAAATAGATGAATAAGAGAATACTAATGGTAGGAGTAGGTGGGCAGGGAACTATATTGGTATCAAAGATCCTTACCGAGGGTCTTCTTGAGGAAGGCTACGACGTAAAGATGTCAGAAATACACGGGATGGCCCAAAGAGGCGGAAGCGTAACGACTCAGATCATCTTCGGGGACAAGGTATACTCCCCAACGATAAACAATGGTGAGGCAGATATACTCGTTTCCTTTGAGAAGGTTGAAGCATTAAGGTATATCCCAATGCTTAAAAAAGGTGGTACTCTTATAGTCAATGAAGAGGAAATTTGGCCTCTGCCTGTTCTTTCAGGGCTGGAGGAGTATCCCATGGGAGTTATGGAGGGGATCAAGGATACCCTTGAGAACGTAATATCAGTCAACGCGAGAGAGATAGCTGAGGAGCTTGGTGAACCAAGATCAGCTAATATTGTAATGTTTGGACTGATGGTAAAAGCCCTTGGATTGGACCAAATTGATTGGATATCTAAGATCAAGAAATTCTTGCCGCCAAAAGTTCACGAAGTTAATGTGAATGCATTTGAAAAAGGTTTGAGTTTATAATATAATAGAGATGCCACAGATGGCTGTGGCATCTAATTTTTTGCTTTCCATCTTTCAGTAGACGATCTACTCATCGATATATTAATTTTCCTTAATATTTACGAAAAATGAAGAAAAACGGAGAAAACAAGAGCAATATCGAGCTGTTTGAAGATGTTAGTGTTTTAACAAACAATCCCGGCAATTGCGCCTGTTTGCTGCCGTTTTCGACATATTGATTTATTGTTATATATTCCTTTTAGAGTATAATTAATAGGGTTAAGGAGTGATAAAAATGAACGAAATAACGCAACAGATCATCAATCTTGATAAGGAGACCGTTGCTCTTCGAGCCAGATATGAGGAACTCCTAAGAAAGAAAAAGCTTGAAGGCTTGGACATGCTTCAAAAATTGGAGCAGGACCTTATGAAATCTTACATGGAGGAGGGAGATAAGGCCTATCAGGAAATCATGGATAAATCTGCCGAGGAATCCGAACGTCCAGGCAAGGTTGAGGTTGAATGTATGAGCAGTATGGTAAACATCGACATCGTTTACAACGAAGTCAAGGATCAATTGATAGATGGACTTTGGAAAGAAATACTGACTGGCGAAGAATAGAGGGATAGTATGGGAAATGAAAGACGTTTTTCAGCCATAAACACAAAATTAAGAGTTATGCGCTCCCGTTTCCTGCAGGATCCCGATTACATAACGCTGATGGAAAAGGACAAGGTCAGCGATCAGATCCAGTACTTGAAAGATCATACCGTATATGGTGAGGTCCTCCAGGAGCTTCACGATCTGGAAGATATCCAGAAGGTCGAGATCCAGCTGGACAGGTTCTTGATCATCCAGTTTAAGAAGATCCTGAAGTACTTTACTGACAGCTATGAAAAGTTCTATAAGGCCTACATGTTTAGGTTCGAAACTGAGGATCTTAAGCTTTACCTCAGAGCCCTGGCAAGGGGAGAGGATCTATCAAAATATGAAAAGGTCAGCATGATCCGGGACGAGTACTACAGCTTCTCAATCGAAAAGCTTAGAACTGCAAAATCCCTTGATGATTTTATTGAAAAGCTCAAGGGGACGAAATTCTACGACGTTCTGTATCCTTACAGACACGAGGATTATTCCAAGCTTCTCTTCTACATGGAGATGAATCTTGACAGGCTTTACTTCAACTCATTGTTTGAAAGCACAGATTTTCTCGGGAAGACAGACAGGAATATCTACACTGACTTCCTTGGAGAAAATATTGACCTTTTGAATATAGAGTGGATATACAGGGGCATTAAGTTCTACAATCTTCTGCCTGAGGAGCTTATCAACTACACTCTTCCAAATGGAAAGCTGTTTGGATACAAGGAGCTGAAGGAGCTGTGCTACGGCACTATTGAGGATCTTAAGGAGAAGGTGGCAAAGACTCCGTACAAAGAAATGGTCAACGAGGAAAAGGATATAGACCTTTTTATGGAGATCAGACTTCAAAGGCACCTGTACAAAATGTTTAAGAATACCTTTACAAAGGGTAAGCTGGATCTTTCGATATCCAATGCATATCTTCACCTGCTGGAGTTTGAGATCCGGGATATAGTATCTATACTTGAAGCAAAAAAATATGGATTATCCTATTACGAGATCAAGGAATATCTTGTAAGGACGATAAAAGGAAGTGATGAATAATGTCCGTAGAAAGAATGACGATGATGAATATCATCGGCAAGGTGGAGGAGACAGACCTGGTTCTGAAAGATATCCTACTGTCCGGGAAGGTAGACCTTG
>CAZHLQ010000195.1:0-2010 GCA_964533235.1 uncultured Gudongella sp.
TGTCCAGCAGGTTGAAATCCTGGAACACAAAGCCCAGGTTCTGCCTGCGGAAACCGGACAGCTCCTTATCCGTCAGGCTGCTGATGGGCTTGCCGTCCAGCAGCACCTCGCCGGAAGTGGGCTTGTCCAGCGCCGCCAGGATGTTCAGCAGCGTGGTCTTGCCCGAGCCTGACTCCCCCATGATGGCGACAAATTCCCGCTCCTCCACGGAAAAGGAAATATCGCTTAACGCCTGCACCTTGCTCGCCCCAAAGCGGGTGGTGTAGACTTTTTTAATGTTTTGTACGTCCAGTATGGCCATTCCTTCATCCTCCTTGCTTGGTATGGCCTGATGATACAGGGAAAGGCGCCCCCCTGCCTTAGTTTTTCCTTACAAAAGCGGGGAGCAACCTTACAATTCTGTCATGTTGGCGGTTTCCGCCCTTTGTTTTAAGCGCTTTGCCAAGGCGCGCCTTTCGCGTCAGGGCTTTAGCGCCTTCAAAAACTTCAGGGTAACGGCGGTGCCCTCGCCATAGACGGAGGCAATGTCCATACGGATGCCCAGGCGGCCGCAGATTTTCCGGCACAGGTACAGGCCGATGCCGGTGGCTTGCCGGTCGACATGGCCGTTGTAGCCGGTAAAGCCCTGCTGGGTAATCAGGGGCAAATCCTCCGCCTTGATGCCGCGGCCTGTGTCTGTCAGCGTAAGGCACTGGCTTTCCTCCTGCCAGGAGAGGGTGATGCCCCCCTTTTCGGTATACTTCAGCGCGTTGCTCAGCAGCTGCTCCAGCACAAACAATAGCTGCTTGTCATCGCTGACGACCCTGGTTTCCTCGGGGATATCCACCTGCAGGCTCAGACGCTTGACCACAAAAAACCGGGCGTAGCGGCGCACCGCCTGGGAAGCGGCGGCCTTGAGCGGTACGCTCTGGAAGCGGAAATCATCCGCCCCGGCTTCCAGCTTCATATAGTTCAGCGCCATGTCCACATACCGATCGATTTTAAACAGTTCTTCCTTCAGGGCGCTGCCCTTCTCCCCTTCCTCCCGGGCGAGCAGCAGCCCCATGGCGGACAGGGGGGTCTTGACCTGATGCCCCCAGAGGGTGATGTAGTCCGTCATGGCCTGGTAGCGGAAATCCTCCTGGGTGACGCGCTTGGTGTAGAGGCTTTCCATGGCCGCGAGCAGCTGGTGGTAGTCCTTTTCCAGCAAATCCCGGGGTTCGGGCAGCAGGGACAGGCTGTCAGGCAGGGTGTCCAGCAGGCGCAGGAGCGCCTTGTGTCTGTTCCGCAGGCCCAGGTACTGAACCAGGCCGATCATCAGCAGCGCCACCAGGCACAGCAGCCCCGCGTACAGGGCGGCCTCCAGGGGCGCTTTGAACAGGCCCAGCACCAGGGCAAATACGGCGGTGCACAACAAAAGCAGCATCAGCTGAGCCCGCCGCGCCCAGAGAAAGGCCTTCAACAACCGCGCTTCCTGTTTCCACGCTGTCATGGAATCAGGTACCCCATGCCTTTTTTGGTTTGAATCATGTTGTCCATGCCCAATCCCTCCAGCTTTTTCCGCAGCCGCGCCACATTGACGGTGAGGGTGTTTTCGTCGATATAGCTGTCCGACTCCCACAGGCGCACCATCAGGGTGTCCCGGGAGACGATGGCGCCCCGGCTTTCCAGCAGGGTCTGCAAAATGCGGTTTTCGTTGCGGGTCAGCTCCGCCCGCTCCTCCCCCTTTTGCACGGCGGCGTCGGCGGGGGAATAGATCAAATCCCCATAAGCCATTACCTGGGCGGCGGCGCCGTAGCCGTAGGCGCGGCGCAGCAGCGCCTCCACCTTGGCCGAGAGCACATGCAGATCAAAGGGCTTGGCGATTAAATCATCCGCTCCCATGTTCATGGCGGACACGATGTTGAAGTTGTCGGCGGCGGAGGTAATAAACAGGATGGGCGCCGTGGACACCTTGCGGATTTCCCGGCACCAGTGAAAGCCGTTGTACTTGGGCAGCTTCAAATCCAGCAGCACCAGGTGGGGCTGGAA
>CAZHLQ010000196.1:0-1602 GCA_964533235.1 uncultured Gudongella sp.
GATTATTACCAGGGACGGACATCCAGGTGGGCAAGAATCAGTTCTCCCGGGGTGACAGGCTGGGTCTTCGCATCATACCTGTCAGAGATAAGCGGAGACGGAGCTTCCGGTGATTCGTCGAAAAGCAACGAACCGGCAGAGTATCTTAAGAAAGGGAGAGAACTCTATGTTAAACCCGATATCCTTCGTGTCAGGGACGCACCTGATGATATGGGTACAGTGCTTTTCAGTCTGCAGAATAAAGATGAAGTGAAAATCGTTGATATTGAAGAGGAGGCTGTCACTCTCGGAGGAAAGAGATCAATATGGGTGAAAATAAAATTTCTTGATTACGAGGGATGGGCTTTCGGCGCATTTCTGTCTGATAATAAAAATGCTTTTGAAGAAGGTGACGACATAAACAGTATTTTTCAGATCCCCATTACAGATGACAGTTATTTTATATCAAGCAAATTCGGGAAGCGGATTCTTAAAGGAAAAACCAGTAATCATACAGGTGTCGATTTTGCAACAAACTGCGGTAATGCGGTGAGCGCCTCAGCAGACGGTACTGTTATACTGGCAGTTGTAGATGACAGAAACTGTTCATCCTGCGGTTATGGTTCGTATGTTATAATTGAGCATAAGAATGGATACAGAACTGTTTACGGGCATCTTAGTGCTGTCAGGGTAACTGTAGGGCAGAAAGTCACATCAGGGCAGAAGATCGGCGCTGTTGGAAATACCGGTCATTCATACGGGTGCCACCTTCACTTTGAGATCAGGGCTTATGAGGAGTTTGTTGATCCGCTGAATTATATGCATCCATAAATTATCACCCGGGAGGAATAATGAAGAGGTATTTTTTCACAATATTATTATCATTGCTGTTATGCGGGACTTTAACGGCGGCAGATGAGGATAAACTTATCTTTGCTGCTAAAACGGGTAACCTGAAAGTCGTTCAGCAGTATATTGAGGAAAACTATTCACCGGATACTGCTGATAAATCAGGGAAAACGATTATAATGCATGCAGTATCCGCCGGGAAATATAACGTAGCGGAGTATCTCCTTTCAAAAGGAGCCAGTGCGAACAGGAGTGATAATAAAGGATACTCCGCGATGCATATACTTGCATCTAACAGCAGTAAAGCTTCATTGGCTTTTATGGAAAAGGCGCTATCTTCAAAAGCACGCACCGGGGATATTGCCTTTGATGGTGAAACTCCGGCAGCGATACTAATCAGAAAAGGTAATATCGCAGGAATTGAGTTGTTCCTGGATAAAGGGGATTTTACACCTCACACGAATGTCAGAGGTGTCCCTGCAATTGTTTATGCTTATAAATTCGGGCAGAAAAAGATTTTCATGCTTCTCGCTGATCGAGGTGCAAATCTCAATGTGAATGATGATAAACGCACACCTCTTCTTTTTCTTGCTGTAGAAAAAAGGGATCTCGCTACAGTGAAGTATATTGTGGAAAAGGGCGCTGTAGTTGATATAAAAAACCCTGGTGGAGAGACCCCTCTTCTTGCTGCCGCGAAGAACGGTGACCTCTCAATAACCCTATACCTTGCTGAAAAAGGGGCGAGTCAGAGTGTATCCGACATCAGCGGCCGGA
>CAZHLQ010000197.1:0-2656 GCA_964533235.1 uncultured Gudongella sp.
CAAGTGTATATTCCCTTGGCACGTAAATTGCATAGTAAATATGCAAAACAAAGAGGGAGTGATAATATGGAGAAAAAAGAAAGAATTAAGCAAAAACCTACATTATTTCAAGGCATGATTCCTATTCTATTTATGGTAATCTCACTTAGTTATGGCGTTGGAGTATTGAAACTAAGAACAGAGCCAATAATAATTCTGTCAGCTTTCGTTGCTGGAGTTATTGCATGGAAGCTTGGCTATACCTGGAATGAGATGCAAGCTGGTGTAATCGAAAAGATTTCAAGAGCACTGCCTGCAACGCTTATTCTCTGGAGTGTTGGTCTACTTATAGGATCATGGATGTTTGCAGGAACAGTTCCAATGATCATCTATTATGGAGTTGACATAGTAAATCCAAAATTCCTTTTAGTTACAGCCTTCCTTATAACTGCAGTACTATCTACCGTAACAGGTACTTCATGGGGTTCTGCAGGTACTATCGGTGTCGCGATAATGGGTATCGCAGCAGGACTAGGAGTTTCACTGCCTGCAACTGCTGGAGCTGTAGTAGCAGGATCATACTTTGGAGATAAGCTTTCTCCGCTATCAGACACCACTAATCTTGCACCGATCGCAGCAGGTTCAGAGCTTTATGAGCACATCAAGCACATGCTGTATACAACTATCCCGGCTGCTTTGGTGTCCTTAGCTGTTTATTTTGTAGTAGGAATGAACTCATCTGGATCAGCAACTACACCTGAAACAGTATTGACTCTGCAGGCTCAACTTAGCGAAATGTTCAATTGGAATATAATTTTGTTATTGCCAGTAGTTTTGATAATCGCTGGTTCACTGTTAAAATGGCCTACTATACCGACTATGCTTGGCACAAGCCTTTTCTCAGTTCTTATTGGTATTTTTGTTCAAGGATTTACATTGAAGAACGGATTTATTTCTCTGATCCAGGGCTTTAACGTCAGTATGACTGGGTTTGCGGGAGATGTTGCCCCAACAGTTGCAACTCTTATAAATCGTGGAGGGGTTGTATCGGTCACGGTCACTACTGTCCTTATATTCTGTGCTATGGGATTTGCAGGAATAATGAGCGTTACCGGTATGCTTGACGTAGTATTGGAAGCAATGCTTAAAAAGGTCAAGACTACTGGAGGTATAATTCTTTCAACAATTGCATCATGCTTTACAGTAGCATTTGTTACAGGAAGCTCATATCTATCCATTCTGATTCCGGGAGAATTATTCAGGGATGCTTACGTTATGCGTAATCTACATCCCAAGAATCTTTCCAGAACACTTGAAGACTCAGGTACAGTTCTGGTTCCACTTATACCTTGGTCAGCAGCAGGTGCGTATATGACTACAACTCTTGGAGTTTCAACGGTTGAGTACCTTCCGTGGGCAGTATTGAACTATATGGGTATAGTATTTGCAATAATTCTTGCGTTTACTGGCATCGGAATTGCAAAGATCAACCCCGATCTTAAAGATAAAACAAGTAAAAAGGCAGTTGAGGTGAAGTAATGATTTTAATTAAAGGAGCACATGTTTTTTCACCTGAGGATATGGGTGTAAAAGATATTATGATAATACATGATCGGATCGTCATGATTGGCGACGAACTGCCGCCAATAAGTGATGAAATGGTCGTTATAGATGGCAAGGACAAAATACTGATGCCTGGACTTATTGATGGACATGTCCACATTACAGGCGGCGGCGGAGAGGGAAGCTTTAAGACCAGAGTACCTGAGATAACTCTTTCAAAGCTTATTGGCGGCGGAATTACTACCACGATGGGTCTGCTTGGAACGGATTCTACTACAAGGAGCGTAGAGAACCTTGTAGCAAAGGCTAAGGCTCTAAAGGAAGAGGGCGTCACTTGTCTTGCAGTGACTGGTTCCTACGGCTATCCTTCAGTTACAATAACTGGATCTGTCAAAAAGGATATCGTG
This sequence comes from uncultured Gudongella sp., assembly GCA_964533235.1. Lineage (GTDB taxonomy): Bacteria > Bacillota > Clostridia > Tissierellales > Tissierellaceae > Gudongella. Next base: position 1,950 of record CAZHLQ010000197.1, read on the forward strand.
TTCATTGATGAGGTCATTGGAGTAAAGATCGCTATATCCGACCACAGGGCTCCAAGCGTTTCCGATGAAGAGCTTGCCAGATTGGCGTCGGATGTAAGGGTTGCCGGAATGCTTTCGGGTAAGGCAGGGATAGTTGTGACTCATATGGGAAGCAGTGATCACGGTCTTCTTCCAATCAACAACGTCATCGAGAGGTGGGATGTCCCAATAAGGACTTTCAGGCCAACGCATGTCAACAGAAAAGAAGAGCTGCTTCTTGAGTCGTTTGAATTTGCGAAAAAAGGCGGAGTAATTGACCTTACCTGCGGAATATATGAAGAAATGTCGCCAGCCAGAGTAGTTGGTCTGGCAAAAGAGAAGGGGGTACCTTCAGAAAACATAACCATAAGCTCTGACGGCTATGGCAGCTGGTCAAGATATGATGAAAAGGGAAACCTCGTCAAGATAGGGGTATCCTCAGTAAGTAGCCTCTTTACAGTGCTTAAGAAGATGGTAATTGATAATAAAATGAGTCTCAATGAGGCTTTGCCATACTTCACCACCAATGTTTCAAGGGCTCTTGGAATATACCCTGCAAAGGGCTTGGTTTCTGAAGGAAGCGATGCCGATCTTGTTTTAGTTGATAAAGACTTCAATCTGGAATGGGTAATAGCCAGAGGTCAAATCATGATGCAGAATAAGGAAATCATAGTAAAAGGAACATACGA
>CAZHLQ010000198.1:0-1706 GCA_964533235.1 uncultured Gudongella sp.
CCCATACTTCCATTCAAGCTGAATTCACTTGTAAATTCACCTGTAGAGATGTACATGTCGGACCTCTTTACAGTCCCCATAAACCTGGCAGGCCTGGTTTCCATGTGCGTTCCAATGGGGGATGTTGATGGACTTCCAGTGGGTATGCAAATAACTGGCAGACGCTTTGGCGAGGAAACTGTTATTAAAGCAGGACTTGGCTATGAAAGGGCGGTGAAATAATGGGCTGGAGAACACTAATTGGTCTTGAGATCCACGTTGAGCTTATGACCAAAAAGAAAATATACTGCAATTGCAAGAACGAATTTGGAGGAGAGGTCAACACTCATGTTTGTCCGGTATGTTTGGGGCTTCCCGGAGCACTTCCCGTTATAGACAAGGAATGTATGGAGTTTGGCATCAAGGCAGGGCTTGCCTTCAACTCTGAGATAGCTGAGGTGGTAAGGATGGACAGAAAAAACTACTTCTATCCTGACCTTGTAAAGGGATACCAAATATCACAATCCGATCTTCCACTTTGCGACGGGGGCTACCTTGAGATAGATCTCCCTGAGGGACCTAAGAGGATAAACCTGGAAAGGATCCATATTGAGGAGGACACAGGTAAGCAGATCCACAACGACGACGGAACCACGCTGCTGGACTTCAACCGCTGCGGCGTACCATTGATAGAGATAGTATCTAAGCCGGACATAGCGTCAGCCGAGGAAGCAAGGCTGTTCCTGGACAAGCTGAGATCCACGATCAAGTATATCGGTATATCCGATGTAAGGATGGAGGAGGGCTCACTTAGATGCGACGTAAACATAAACGTCGTGGATGACGAGAAAGGTGTCAAATCGAAAATTACAGAGATCAAGAATCTTAACTCCTTCAAATCAGTCGTAAAGACGATTGAGTTCGAGGAGAAAAGACATATTGAGCTGCTTGAAAAGGGCGAGAACACTGAAAGAGAAACGCGTCGATGGGATGAGGTGGCTGGAGAAACTATCCTGATGAGAAGAAAGTATACAGCCGAGGACTACAGGTTCTGCTATGACGGTGATCTTCCGCCGCTTATGGTTGACAGAGGCTGGCTTGAGGAGATAAGAGAAGCAATGCCTGAGCTGCCCCATGCCAAGAAGGTCCGATTTATGGAGGCGTATGGATTAAGCGAGTATGATGCAGCAGTGCTGACTCAATCCAGAGAGCTTGCAGATTTCTTTGAGCAGACCAAGGAGCATGTAGGAGACAGCAAGCTGGTTGCCAACTGGATGATGGGCGACGTATTGCGAAGACTTAAGGAAGAGGAAAAGGAGATTCAGGAGCTTCAACTTACATCAAAGGATCTTGCAGAGCTTTTGGTCCTTGTAAGAGATGGCAAGATCAACAACAACACTGGTAAAAAGGTCCTAAGGGATATGTTCGAGACAGGGAAATCTCCTGAGGCTATAGTATCAGAGCAAGGCCTTATTCAGATAAGCGATGAAGGCGCTCTTGCCGATGCAGTTGACAAGATACTTGATGCTAATCCTCAATCCATAGAGGACTTCAAGAATGGCAAGGACAGAGCGGTAGGATTTTTAATGGGACAGATCATGAAGGAGACAAAGGGTAAGGCAAATCCTCAATTGGTAAGCTCTATACTGAATGAGAAGCTTAAAAATAGATAAATGCAAAAAGACAGGGTATTACACTCTGTCTTTTCTATTTAATTGACAGCTGTC
>CAZHLQ010000199.1:0-6123 GCA_964533235.1 uncultured Gudongella sp.
TGATAAAGTGTATATGAGTTCAACCAGTTGATAGCCGGGAAGTGTCTCTTGTAGGACAGAGCATGGTCAAGGCCCCAGAATACCTTTACTATTCTTAGAGTCGCCTGGGATACAGGCTCGGATATGTCTCCTCCTGGAGGCGATACGGCACCGATTACGGTTATTGCTCCCTCTCTGTCGTCGCTTCCGTTGCAGATTACCTTTCCGGCTCTCTCATAGAATGCTGCTGCTCTTGATGCAAGGTAAGCCGGGTATCCCTCGTCACCAGGCATCTCCTCAAGACGACCGCTCATCTCTCTGAGGGCTTCTGCCCATCTTGACGTAGAGTCAGCCATTATAGCGACTGAATAGCCCATGTCTCTGAAGTACTCTGCAAGAGTTATCCCTGTATATATTGAAGCCTCACGGGCAGCTACCGGCATGTTCGAGGTGTTGGCTATAAGGACGGTCCTCTTCATCAGCGATTCACCTGTTGCCGGGTCGATGATCTCAGGGAACTCCATCAGTACGTCGGTCATCTCGTTTCCACGCTCACCGCAGCCTACATAGACTACGATCTCCGTATCAGCCCATTTTGCCAGCTGATGCTGTACTACAGTCTTTCCTGAACCAAAGGGCCCTGGGATTGCTGCTGTACCGCCCTTTGCAACAGGGAAGAAGGTATCTATTACTCTTTGTCCCGTCAGTAGAGGCACGTCAGGATTCAGCTTTTTCTTAAATGGTCTTCCTTTTCTTACTGGCCATTTCTGAAGCATCTGGATTTTTTGTGTGCCATCTAATACGCAAACATCATCAATGATCGTATACTCGCCCTCTTTTATGGAGGTTACTTCTCCACTGATTCCTATAGGAACCATTATCTTATGAAGTATCAGCGGGGTCTCCTGGACCGTACCGATAATATCTCCACCAATTACCTTATCGCCAACGTTGACAGTTGGAACGAAGTGCCATTTCTTTTCTCTGTTAAGGTTATCAACCTTTGTTCCCCTTGTCAGGAAGTCACCAGAAAGCTGTCTGAATTCCTCAAGAGGTCTTTGGATGCCGTCGAACATGGCCTCCAAAAGACCAGGCCCCAGCTCAACGCTCAATGGCTCTCCAGTGGTATAGACCGGGTCTCCAGGCCCTATGCCTGTAGTCTCCTCATATACCTGTATAGATGCTCTGTCGCCTCTCATTTCTATTATCTCGCCGACAAGCCTGTTGTCGGATACTTGAACTACGTCATATACATTGGCTTCATCCATACCCTCGGCAACTACCAAGGGTCCAGATACCTTAATAATCTTTCCTACTTTCAAGATAAGCCCTCTCTTTCTATAAAATATTTGATCCTACGGCCTTTTCGACATTCTCGTTGATACGGTTCATCCCTATGTTCAGGGAACCCTGGTTGCTTGGGATGAGTATAACCGCAGGGATTATCTCTTTGTCATATCTCTCAATAGTATCTGGTATCAGGCTTGCGATCTGCTCAGTAATGAAAATGACCCCATAGCTGCTTTTTGCCATAGTGTCTACTATCCTTCTTGCCTCTTCGCGGTCAGTGACTGTATATACGTCCACTCCCAGGGCTTTGAAGGCCAGTACAGAATCCTTGTCTCCAACAACTCCAACCTTATACATACAAATCACGCAGCCTTTCCCTTATGGCATCCGGTGAAATATTGTTGATCTTAGACACCATAATGATCCTCAGGATCTTGATTTCCATTTCCTTTGCCACCAGATACGAGAAAAGGGGCTCGGGTCCAAACGTCACCGATTTGGAGCCTTTGTTCAGGTTCATCAGGTAGTTGTCCATATGCTTCTCAAAGGAAGATAGTCTGCCTGTTTCCAAATAATCCTCGAGACCTTTTGACAGCTCTTTTCGGATCCTGGAATTCCTGAACCTGTTTATCATAGTCTCCACTGAATCGTTGACTGTAGAAAGCATCGTATCCTTTTCTATGTGTCCGTTTTCCAGGAGAACCTCTTCGAAAAACTTCAATTCCTTTTCCTGTTTTTTCAAACGGATCGCAGAGGATACATTTGTAAAATCTATCAAATCCTTCACATGGTCCTTGAATAGGTCTACACCTGAATCCTTGGCCATTTTGTAAAGGTGTTCGAAATAATATCTGTCCATAAGTATATCTATTCGCTGAGGATCCTTCTTCTCATCATAGTCCTTCATTACCGACAGGACTGCTTCCCTATATGTTACCGGCTCCATTTCCCTGTATTCACCAGCAGTGAATTGGGCTTTGAACTTATCGAAGTCTATGGTGCCCACAGGAGAATAAAGGCTTGAGAAATCTTTACCCATCAGCTTTTCCTTGATCATTACCTTAAGGTTGTGAAAATCATACTTTAGAGCCATAAGGTCTACCACAAGACCATCAGGTGAGATCTCTCTCAACAGCTTATAGACCCTCACTAGCTCTGAATGCAGGATAGTCTCGTATTCCTCGGGTCTACCTGCTTGAGAAACCGCACTTGCATATTCAGTGTCTCCAAGGGTTCTGAATACCTCTTCAAGATCCTTGGCTTCCACCATCTTTTCAATGGCTGCCCGGTCAAGGAGCTTGTTTTCAAGGACTCTTATTCGGGTTACCCCCTGGATAAAATCCATTCTATCCATGAAATCACTCCAATTCTTTGAAGAGTTCTAGGGCTATTTCGCCCTCCAGCTGTTCTCTGGCCTCGTCAACCAGGGATTCGAATGTGTAGTTGTACACTATATCGTCATCCTTGATCAGGAAGCCCTGCATCAAGTTTTCGTCTATTGTAACAGCAAGGTTCTTAGATACTTTCTCAGCAACGGTTTTTCTGGATGCCGGTACGATCAAGGATCCCTTGCCTTTTATTTCAATGTTTTTTAGAGTTTTGTCCAAAAGCTCTCCATATCTGGAGTCATCCAGCTCTTCAAGCTTCATTTTTGCCATACCGAACACCTTGTCCAGTATCTCCTGCTTGGCCGACAGCTTCTCGTCCCTTACCTTCAGCTCAGCGCTGGATACGACTCTGTCCTTGGCCATGGCAGCCTCTGAATGTGCCTTTTCAAGAAGCTTCTCCCTTTTTTCGTTAGCTTCCTTTGTCTTGGCGTTCAGCAGGCTTTTGCTTTTTTTATCTGCCTCCGCAAGTATGGAGTCAGCCTTAGCTTTGGCGTCCTCCATTATCCTTTGGGTTAGGCTTTCTAGCTTTGACATGGCTTCACATCCTTACTTTTTCTAGAAACTAACGGCGTTGACAAGAATAAGGGAGATAACGAATGCCAAAAGTGCATAGGTCTCAACCATTACTGCGTAGATGATACCCTTTGTAGAATGCTCTTCATTCTTAGCAAGTATAGAAATACCTGCTGCAGCAGTCTTACCCTGCGCTATAGCTGAAAGCCAGCCTACAAATCCAACCGGTAGACAAGCAGCCAGAAGATACATTCCGTTTGCAAGACTCATACCAAGATCAAGCTGTCCCATGACCAACAGGCCTATTACGAAGCCGTATAGTCCCTGAGTACCTGGAAGCAGCTGAAGAACCAATGAACGTCCAAACTTCTCGGGTTCCTCTATTACAAGACCAGATGCCGCCTGACCTACGATACCGATTCCGATTGCAGAACCGATCCCTGATAGAAATACTGCAACAGCTACTCCTAAGCCCCCAAAAATAACTCCACCCTGTGATACTATGAATTCAGTAAAAGACATTGACATTTCCCCCTAACCTATTTTAAGTTTATATATTTTGGTTTGCTCTTAAATGTATTGAAGCTTTGGCCTCCGCCCTCGTAAAACTTTCCAAAGAACTCAACGAAGGTAAGCCTTATAGTGTGGACATATGCTCCAAGAAGACTTAGTCCCAGGTTGAAGGTCTGTCCGAAGATGAAGATTATTATGGCGAAAATGAAGCCGATCGGTCCAGACTGTGCGACCATTCCTGCCATCATATTTACAGCTCCCGCTATAAATCCACCTGCAAGTCCTAATGCCATAAGCCTTGAATATGATACGAAATCTCCAACATAGCCCGATATTCCGTAAAGTGCATAAACTCCGCCGCCCACTCTGCCAACTACGCTCTTAGCTTCTCTGCCTCCTGTTGCCACTATCCCCAGCATACCAAGGACCATGACAGCAAGGCTTACAGTTTTTATTATCGGTGGCATTGTCATTACCATGTTCAAAAGATATACTATTGAACCCGTAAGAGCGAGGTACCAAAAGCCTACATCATATAATGCATCCATGGGCTTCCCGCTTTTGATAAGCTTGTATGCCTTTATTCCAAGGGCAAAGTAGATGTGTATCAAACCGAAGGCTATTGATAATACCAACAGAGTATTATAGTCCTTGGCTGGATCGAACAATCCAGGAAGAGGTATTATTCCTCCGAACAGCGAGCCATAGATGAATCCCCAAACGATTACCGAAAAGCTAAGATAATAGAAGAATTTGAGGAAGGTCCTGGTGCTTTCCTTAAGATTGAAGTTCTTCAGGACAAATAGTGATGCAATAAGCATTATCAAGCCATACCCTATGTCTGCCGCCATCATTCCAAAGAATATCAGGTAAAATGGTGCTAGCAATGGGGTTGGGTCGACCTCGTTGTATTGAGGCAGTGCATACATGCTTGTCAGTGATTCGAAGGTACTTGCAAATCCTGAGTTTTTGAGGAGTATCGGAGTCTTAGTATCATCCTTGTCAACTTCCTCAAGCTCAAGGTAATATACACTTCCAAGTGCTTCCTTTACCTTTTCCTCAAAGTCCTCAGCTTTGGCTGAAGGGACGTAACCCTTGATAACATTTACCTTTTCCGTCATCACAAAATTTTCAGTTGATGCAAGTCTAAGTTTCTTATTGCTAAGGTAGTCATACGTTAGTTCCAGCTCATTTAATGAAGGAGCCAGCTCCTGGAGCTTTTTGTCTATTTCTCCAATGTTTGCCTGTTGGGTTGCGATTTCACCTTCAAGCCTGTTCATCTCTTCAGACGGAGTATTAGTTCCGTGAAGTATAGCTTTTGTAAAGCTTGAATTTCTAAGTAATTCCTTTGTTCTTTCAGCCTCTTGGCCGTAGGACATAACAAGAATATAAATGCTCTCTTTGTCCTCATCAACGATTTCGTAGTAGGTTCCTTCAGCTTCAGAAAGGTCAGCGATGACCTTGTCCTTAAGCTTCTTAGGTACAGTACCAATAAACAGCTCGGTCTCTCTTATGGATCCAATATCTTTAAGAGGAGAAGACAGGCCTTTCCAGGGCTTGAGCTCACTTATCTGCACAGTAAGCTTATCGATAGCCTGCTTATGGCTCTCACGTTCCTTCCATAGATCCTTCACCTGTCTGCATATGGCAGAGCTCTCAATTTGGTGGGATCTCTCTTCCAGCTCAGTAAAGGTATAGGTGTCCTGTCCCTTCTTCATTGCCTTGAGTCCGGTCTCCTTTACGTAATACTTTGACAGGGTCTCAATGCAGCTGTTTATTTTTGTTAGCTGCTCCTCCACCTCAGTAAGCTCCTCAGGAGTTCTGACTCCCTTAAGCCCAAGGTCTGATAGATCATTATCCTCCTCAAGATTTGTGAAGTGAACATATTCAAACCTTTGAAGATGCTTAAGAAGCTCCTCCTTGTGATCGTCGAAGGCAAACAGGCTGAATTGGCTCATTTTAACTATTGCCATCAGTCTTCACGATCCTCTCGATTATAATATCAACGATTCCTTCAAGCTTTGAGGCTTCCATCCCTCTAAGGGACTCAACCTCGGACTGACCCTTTTCCAGAATCGGCTTTGCTATGGTTTCTCCTTCTTCAATCGCTTTTAATCCAATTAATTTAGCTTTTGATTCCGCATTTGAAATAATACTTTGGTATTCCTCCTCAGCCTTGTTAACAGCCTCCTCAGCAGATCTCTTAGCTGCAGCTGTAGCAGTTTCAAGAATTTCTCTTGCCTTTTCCTCTGCTTCCTTAACAATCTGAATAGCATCCATTGCCATCGCTTCACCCCCAATATGTGGTTTATTTAAAAAGAATAATACTACGCCTATATTAAATGATTTTATAATATGTGCAACCATAAATCAACATTTTGAGAATAAATTATCAATTAATTCTTATTATTCTAATCAACGATTTCTCAATGATTAGAAT
>CAZHLQ010000200.1:0-2359 GCA_964533235.1 uncultured Gudongella sp.
CTTTTGAATCATCAAACAATAACAAATTAACCACTTTTAAAATTAAGAAAAATGGGAACTGTAAATTTAGCAAAAGGAACAAAAGTAGTAGTATCAGATACCTTTTTTTGCAAAGGCTTTGAAGGTGTTATCATTAGCGAAGGTCTGACAACAAGCAAATACGGCGACACAGTTTATACCGTAAGATGCGACAGTGACAACACAGAATTTAATGTGCGTCCAGAAACAGTATCTCTTAAAAAATAAACCCCAACCGCCCGAAATCGCAAGAAAGTAGGGCTTAAACTAAGACTATGACAACAACTAATTATCAAGTAAATTTCTGGCCGCTACACAACGGTCTTGCTCAAGTTTCAGACGCAACAGGGTCTTTTCTATGCCACCCAGACGAACTCGAAGCCGTTATTCGCGAAGTAGAAGGGTGTGATTGTGTGTCTGTTTGCTCAAACGGGCACTGTGCAGGTTTTGACGTGTATCGATCTGGTCAAAACCCTTACGATTATACTTATCAGGCATCAGTGTATCCTAATCTTTAACAAAACAGCCCGAAATCGCAAGAAAGTAGGGCAAAACTAAGACTATGAAAGTTAACAGACAACTAACAGCCCTATGCCGACTATTTGCAGCGGCAGGGCTACGGGTAACGGAAAGGCGCGATGATTACGCAAGAGGATGGCGAAATCGAAACATAGCATGCGACCATTGGCGAATAGATTTTCTAAACGCTAAAGAGCCCCGCATCGTTACGATAGGAAGTCATTTTTTAACAGTAAGAAAATTTGCTGAGTGCGAAATACTAATAAGTATCTATAACGATAATTTGGAATTAATAATCGAGTAAACAGAAACAAAATGAGTAACTTATCAGTAAGAAATTTGCTTTCGCAACAGAATGTTAAGGCAAAGTTCGAGGAGATTTTGAAAGGCCGGGCGGCCAGTTTTACGGCGAACCTTGCCGTGATCGTTAACAACAATGCGATGCTTTCAAAGTGCGATCCGATGACGGTAATAAGCGGGGCAGTTATCGCGGCATCCCTGGACTTGCCGCTCGACCCGAACCTTGGCTTTGCCGCTCTGGTGCCGTATGGCCAAAGCGCACAATTTCAAGTCATGTATAAGGGATTGATACAGCTTGCACAACGTAGCGGGCAATATCGCACCATGGGTGTTACGGAAATTTACGAAGGTCAGTTAATCAGCGAAAACCCTTTGACAGGGGGATATGATTTCGATTTTTCGGCAAAAACAAGCGATAGCGTCGTAGGTTACGCAGCCTATTTCAAGCTATTAAACGGCTTTGAAAAAACAGAATACTGGCCGGTTGAAAAGGTACAAAAGCATGCTAAAAAATACTCAAAAACCTATGCGCGCAATAGCGGCAAATGGGTTGATGACTTCGACGCGATGGCAAAAAAGACGGTGATTAAATCATTGCTGAGCAAGTGGGGGGTATTGTCAATAGAAATGCAGCGGGCAGTAACGGCAGATCAGGCGGTAGTTAAGGACCTTGACGGCACAGAGTTGCAATATACGGACAATGACGATAGCCCGGCCGCGTTCGAGGTTCCAGAAACTGCAACAGCAAAAAGGGGCGGAGATGGAACAGCGGAGTGACGAATGGTATGAGATCAGGCGCGGCAAATTTACCGCGTCTGAAATACACAAGTTGATGGGCGTTAAAGGTTTGGGCAAAACTGGGCTAACGTACATTGATGAGGTGGTGGCCGATATGCTGTCTGACGAAAGCGAAGATGAACGCTTTGAAAATAAGGCGATGAGGTGGGGAACCGACTGGGAGCCGGTCGCTGCCGCATGGTATGCGAAGGCTTTTAGTAAAGAGCTTGAAAAACGCGGATTTATTATATACAGCAAGGATGCAGGGGCATCTCCTGACCGGTTGATAGTAGGCGAAAAGAAAGGCATTGAGATAAAATGCCCTTTTAATAGAGCTAATCACTTAAAGCACTTGATGCTAAACAATGCGACTGAATTGAAAGCGGAATGCCCTGAATATTACTGGCAGATCATGTTTAACATCTTGTGCCTTGACTATGAAAGCTGGGACTTTGTATCTTTTGATCCGCGATACAGAGAAGATTTGAAGCTGTTCGCACTTGAAATAAGACGAAATGACGAAGATTGCAAGCTTTTGGAGCAACGACTAGTCGAAGCAATTGAAATTAAAAATAACATCTTAAAAACAATAGTATGATCACACTCCATTTCACCGGTCGCGTTGGCCGGGATGCAGAAATTAAAGAGGTGGCCGGCAAACAAGTAATCAAGTTTGCCGTGGCCGCGAAGCAAGGCAAAGACGAGGCCGCAATCTGGGTTAATTGCGACTACTGGACTGGCACAA
>CAZHLQ010000201.1:0-2171 GCA_964533235.1 uncultured Gudongella sp.
GGTATGGATTGGTCAATGAAATACAACAGCTCCCAACAAAAAAAGACGATAAAATTATTATAAATGGGAATCAGGCACTTGCTTTAGGCGCAATTGCAGCTGGAGTGAAGTACTATTGTGGCTACCCTATGACTCCGTCTACAAGTGTAATGAGCTACATATCCTCAAAAGCATCTGAAATGGGAATAGTGGTAGACCAGATCGAAGATGAGGTAGGTGCTCTCAACATGGCTTTAGGTGCTGCATATGCAGGCGTCAGGGCGATGACAGGCTCCTCGGGAGGTGGATTTGCACTAATGGTTGAAGCGCTTAGCCTTGCTGGTATTCTGGAGACGCCAGTTGTAATAGTAAATGCACAGCGCCCAGGCCCGGCTACTGGACTGTCTACTAGAACAGAACAAGGGGACCTTAGATTTGTTATACATGCAGGACATGGTGAATTCCCCAAAATGGTTATTACGCTTAGAAATCCAGAGGATGCATTCTATCAGACTGCAAGGGCATTCAATTTAGCAGACAAATATCAAATTCCAGTCATTCTAATGACTGAGGAATACCTGACGGACTATATGGTTACAACTGAGCCCTTTGATTTCAGTAAAATATCTATAGATAGACATATTGCAGATCATAACGAACTGCCAGAAGGAAGGTATAAGAGATATATGTATACCGAAACAGGTGTTTCTCCAAGATTGGTTCCTGGCAGATGTGGTGATAAAACAGTTCTCGTCGACAGTCATGAGCATAATGAATACGGGAACATTGATGAATCAATAGAAACCAGAGTTGATATGATGAAGAAGAGGATGAAAAAATTTGAGCTTCTCAAGAAAGATATCCAGGAACCTTGGTATTTTGGAGTAGAGAAGCCGAAGAAGCTCATGGTAGGCTTTGGAGCCACTTGGGGAGCCCTAAAGGAAGCAGTTGACAGCTTGAATCAGCAAGGTGGTGAAGTAGGAGCACTTGTGTATGGTGATGTCTGGCCTTTTCCAACAGAGCTTATCAATAAGCTAGGCTCAGAAGCGGAAGCTATAATTACTGTCGAGCAGAATTTTACAGGACAACTGGAAAGCTTGATCAAGGAGAATACACGACTTGAGATTTTTGGGAATATAAGAAAATTTGATGGGAGAGCCATAAATGGCGATGAGATAGTTGAAGCCTTTTATAGGCTAAAAGCTTAAAATAACATACAAAAGAGGTGAAATTGTGGAAGAAAACTATTCAAGTCCCAGATATGAAAAGATTGCCCTTGATATAGCAAATGCAATATATAAAGGGTCATACGAAGAAGGAGAGAAGCTATATGGAAGATCAACCTTGGCGGGCACATATAATGTATCTCCAGAAACTATTAGGCGTGCTGTTAAAATACTTGAGGATGTAGGAGTCGTCGAATCCTCTAAAGGCAGCGGCATCACAGTTCTTTCAAAGGATAAAGCTTACAAGTATATAAATAGATTCAGGAATATTGAGAGCGTAACTTCCTACAGAATCAAGCTGACTGAACTTATTGAGAAAAGGCAAAAGCTCGAGGACGAGATCCTTGGTACCATTGACAGGATAATTGAAAGAAGCAGTATCCTGAGCCACACTACTGCAATTACACCGTTTGAGCTGGAGATTTCAAAGGATTGCAGGATGATAGGAAAATCTATAGGAGAGGTCAACTTCTGGCAGAATACTGGAGCTACGATAGTAGGAGTCAGAAGAAACAACGAGACGATATTATCCCCAGGACCCTACACAACCATGGAGGAAGGAGACATCCTACTTATTATTGGTGAAGAAGAAATCGTAGAGGCAGCTAAAATATTTCTTGAGGAAGAGTAATAGTAAGATTGACATGGGTAAATTATGAAATAGGTAAAGCTAGATAAATAGATGATAAGGGGGTGCTTTATGGACAGGATTCTTGTACCAGTTGACGGCTCTGAAAATTCAATTAAAGCCGTAGAAAAAGCAATGGAGATCGGCTCATTGAAAAAAAGCCATATAACTATTCTTACTGTGGTAAACAGCCAAAGAGACAACCCGTATATTCTTGAACAGGATTATTCTACAGATACTAGCCAAAGGAATACCGAGAACGGGAAGAGAGTACTTAAGTCAGCTCTTGAGATGTGCGAGAGCTACGACGGAGAGGTGGATACGCTTCTCAGAAATGG
>CAZHLQ010000202.1:0-1860 GCA_964533235.1 uncultured Gudongella sp.
AAAGGCCTTGTCAGAGTCTGAAAGTGCAGATTCTCCAAGGATCGTAGCAAGCTCTCTTGCCTCTATTCCCGAGGTATAGGCTGCATATATCTGGTTCATGGTATCAGCATGGTCTTCTCTGGTCTTGCCTTTACCAATACCCTTGTCCTTTAGACGGGAAAGAGATGGAACTACGTTTATTGGAGGTTCGATGCCTCTCTTGTATAGCTGACGGGAAAGTATGATCTGTCCCTCAGTAATATATCCTGTTAGGTCTGGTATCGGGTGAGTAATGTCGTCCTCCGGCATCGTAAGGATAGGGATCTGAGTAATTGAGCCCTTTCTTCCCCTGATCCTCCCTGCTCTCTCGTAAATTGTCGAAAGGTCAGTGTAAAGATATCCTGGGTAGCCTCTTCTTCCTGGCACCTCTTTTCTAGCTGCTGAGGTCTCCCGAAGCGCCTCTGCATAGTTTGTCATGTCTGTCAAAATTACCAGAACATGCATATCCTTCTCGTATGCCAAATACTCTGCGCAGGTAAGTGCCATACGCGGAGTTGCGATTCTTTCTATCGCCGGATCGTTTGCAAGGTTTATGAACAACACCGCTCTGTCGATTGCACCTGTCCTTGTAAAGTCTTCAATAAAGAACTGGGCTTCCTCAAAGGTTATACCCATCGCTGCGAATACTACCGCAAACTTTTCTCCTGATCCCAGTACTCTTGCCTGTCTTGCTATCTGAGCTGCAACCTCGCCATGTGGAAGACCTGAGCCTGAGAATATTGGAAGCTTCTGCCCTCTTACAAGGGTGTTCAGCCCGTCGATGCAGGATATCCCCGTCTGGATAAATTCCTCAGGGTAGTCCCTGGATACTGGATTTATTGGAACGCCATTTATGTCTACCTTTTTCTCAGGGATTATCTTCGGTCCGTTGTCCTTTGGTCTTCCAAGACCGTCGAATATCCTTCCTATCATATCCTCGGATACTCCCAGTTCAAGGGGCTTTCCAAGGAATTTGACTCTAGTGGAATTGAGGTTGATCCCGGTTGAGCTTTCAAACAGCTGAACCATTGCTCTGTCGCCGTTGACCTCTAGAACTCTTCCTCTTCTCTTTTCACCTGTGCCTAGTTCTATGTCTACAAGCTCTTCATACTTGACGCCCTCTACTCCGTCAACTATCATCAGCGGTCCAACTACTTCTCTAACTGTATTGTACTCCTTACGCATCGAGAATACCTCCTTCCTCAATAAGCTTATTCATATCAGCCTCAAGCTGTTGTGCTATCTCATCTACCTGCTCGAGATGTGTTTCTTCGATATATTTTGATCTAGCGATTTTTTCCCTGACCGGCATCCTTTCAATATCCTTTAGGTAAACGCCCTTCTCAAGAGCCTTCATGCCAAGGTCGTAGAACTTCAGTATAAGCTTCAGCATCTTGTTCTGTTTTTGAAGCGAACAGAAGGTGTCGATCTCGTGGAATGCGTTTTGCTGTAAATAGTCCTCTCTTATTGATTTAGTAGCCTCAAGCTTCAGCTGATCCTCGTAGGACAAGGAGTCTCTACCGACCAGTCTTACGATCTCCTGCAGCTGCGCCTCTTCCTGAAGCAAGGTCATTGCCTTAGCTCTGTTCCTTGCAAAATCTACATCGATATTTGCTGCCATCCAATGGTCCATCTTAGTCTGGTAAAGAGTGTATGAATTCAGCCAATTGATGGCCGGGAAGTGTCTCTTGTAGGACAGAGCATGGTCAAGGCCCCAGAATACCTTTACTATTCTTAGAGTAGCTTGTGATACAGGCTCGGATATGTCTCCACCTGGAGGCGATACTGCACCGATTACGGTTATGGCTCCCTCTCTGTCGTCGCTGCCGTTACAGATTACCT
>CAZHLQ010000203.1:0-1595 GCA_964533235.1 uncultured Gudongella sp.
ACGTAGTACCTCTTTTATTACATAATCCGGGCGTTTTGTGTTCTGTATTGTCTGGTTAAGTATAACGTAATCGAATGAGTTATCCCTGTAGTCGCTCAGCCCTTCGTCAATGTCGGCCTGGTAGCAATACACCCCTTTTTCAACGCACTGGCTGACACCCTCTTCAGATATCTCAACGCCGAAACCGCTGACTTTTTTCTGTTCATGAAGGAGTTTAAGCAGCGTGCCGTCACCGCATCCAAGGTCAAGTACTCTTGCACCTTCTGGGATTTCGTCAATTACAAGGTCATAACCTATTTTAAATTCGTCCATTTATAGCTCACTCTTCTTTAATTCACTTTTTAGAAAATTTTTTATATTCTTTTCAAGAACCTCATTCGGTAGAAGAAAGGCATCGTGCCCGTTATCGGTTTCAATATCTGTATAATTAACATTCTTGCCGTTAACCCTGAGTGCCCTTACAATCTCCTTGGAATTGCTGGTGGGGTATAGCCAGTCAGTTGTAAAACTGATTATCAGATAATTGGCGCTTACATTTTCAAAAGCAGCTGTAAGGCTGCCGCCGTAATCAGCTCTCAGATCAAAATGATCGATTGCCCTTGTTATATATATGTAGGAGTTTGCGTCAAATCTTTCAACAAATTTTACTCCCTGGTGCCGGAGATAGGACTCAACCATGAATTCAGGGTTCATGTCATTACCTGCGTTTGCCGAATCCTGGAATTTCCTTCCGAACTTTTCATGCATATGCTTTTCGGAGAGGTAAGTTATGTGGCCGATCATCCTTGCAAGCGAAAGTCCGGCTTTAGGTATGGATGATTCATAATAGTTCCCGCTGTTCCATTTAGGATCATTAAAAATGGCCTGTCGCCCCACCTCGTTAAGGGCTATACCCTGGGCGGAAAGAGATGCTGATGTCGCTATTCCTATGCAGGATTCAACCATGTCAGGGTAGGAGATTGTCCACTGCAGAGCCTGCATCCCCCCCATTGATCCCCCTGCAACAGAAAGCAGTTTTTTGATCCCCAGGTGGTCAATAAGTTTTTTCTGGGCATTAACCATGTCGTTTATTGTAACCATGGGGAAGTCCAGAGCGTACGGTTTCCCCGTTGAGGGATTGATTGAAGCGGGCCCGGTTGATCCTGAACATCCTCCAATTACGTTTGAGCAGATTATAAAATATCTGTCCGTATCAAAGGCCTTTCCCGGTCCGATATATGTATCCCACCAACCGGGTGCTTTGTCTTTATCTGAGTGATAGCCCGCAGCGTGTGCACTCCCTGAAAGGGCGTGCAGTATAAGCACAGCATTGCTTTTATTTTCATCAAGAGTGCCGTAAGTTTCATAAGCGAGGGTAATGGGGCCCAGTTTTTTTCCGTTACTCAGCTTTAATGGATGGGGTGGTTCGCAGAATGTAAAGTATTCAGTCTTTACAATTCCTGCTGAGGTATGGTCAGTATCTTTTTCTCTTTTTGTCATAAAAAACCGCCTCCAAAAAACAGACAGCGGTTTATATAGAAACCAGGCTGTCTCATCTTCCGGTTATAACATAAGTAGTCATAATCCGCTGGACTTAGCACCTGCTCAGGTTTTGA
>CAZHLQ010000204.1:0-6298 GCA_964533235.1 uncultured Gudongella sp.
GTTCTTATTATATTAGTGCTCTTTGAGTTTGAAAGCCCACAGGTCCTGATTCTTTTCTCAAGCTCAATCTGCCCAAGTGCTATATAGTCCTCAGGTGCCTTCAGTGCAGTAAAAAGCTCTGCGGTGACCTTATTTACTCTGACATCCGTACATTGAGCTGACAAAATGGTGGCAATAAGCAGTTCGAAGGGTGTTGTGAAGTCCAGCTCAGGTCCTGCATCAGGATAAGTGTACAGCAGCTTTTCTAATACCAATGCCTTTTCTTTTTTTGTAAGCTTTTTTCTCATGATTTCACCTAAAGTATCTCTATATTTTGCGAAATAATCTCAACCCGTACGTCGCCATCGATAAATTTTATTACGCTTTGGATCATCTTTCTTGCATGATCGGGTTCAGAGGATACACATGCAAATCCAATTTCAGCAGCCTGCCAGCTGTCGAACATGTCTACCTCGGCTACGGATATGTTGAATCTATGCTTTAGTCTTTCGATTATGCTTTTTAATACTTGTCTTTTGTCTTTTAAGGAACTGGCTTCAAATATTTCAAGTCTTATAGTACAAGCACCAATAAACATGATCCACCTCCATGGCTTACATATATTCATTCTACAATATATGGAAAAGAAAAAACAGGGTCATTTGTCATTAGTACAAAAAACCACTTCATAGGTAATCTTTATCTTGGGCGATAATAGCCTGCACAAAATACTAGAGATCCAGGACCACATGGTCCTGGATCTCTAGTATTTTCAGTATGATCCTACAAAAGCTTCATCTCTTCCCCAACCGCCTTAAATGCCTCTACAGCCTTGTCAAGCTGCTCCTTGCTGTGTCCGGCTGTAACCATGCATCTGAGTCTTCCTGTTCCCTTTGGTACAGTTGGGAATACTATTCCGGATACGAATACTCCCTTATCAAGAAGTCTTCTGCTGAACTCCATTGTCTTTGCCTCGTCTCCAATAATTACTGGAGTTATGGGTGTTTGACTGTTTCCTATGTCGAAGCCTAGTGTTCCCATCTTCTCTTTGAAGTATTTTGCGTTTTCCCAAAGCCTGTCGGTATATTCTGTTGACTCAGTAAGCATCTTCACAGCCTCAATTATTGCGCCTGCAGCTGCCGGAGGCATAGAGGTGGAGAATAGTACCGGTCTAGCTCTGTGGCTAAGCCATTCGTACATAGTGCTTGAGCCTGCAACATAACCTCCAACTACTCCTATTGCCTTGGAAAGTGTTCCTATTGTAAAATCTACTCTTCCATGAAGTCCAAAGTGGTCAACGGTACCTCTTCCGCTTTCTCCAAGTACACCTGAGCCGTGAGCGTCATCAACATAGGTCATGGCTTCATATTTCTCAGCAAGCTGCACTATTTCAGGAAGCTTTGCAACGTCGCCATCCATGCTGAATACGCCGTCGGTGATAATAAGGATATTCCTGTATTTGTCTCTGGCATCCTTAAGAACTGCCTCAAGGCTGTCCATATCAGAGTGCTTGTATATTCCTTTATCAGCTCTGGATAGTCTTGAACCGTCAATTATCGATGCATGATTCAGTTCATCAGAAATGATTATATCTCCAGCCTCTGTAACTGCTTGAATAGTTCCTGCATTACAATTGAAGCCTGATTGATAGACGAAAGCTGCCTCTTCTCTTTTAAATTTTGAAAGGACCTCCTCCATCTCCTCGTGTATGCTCATGTTGCCAATTATTGTCCTTACAGCACCAGAGCCTGCACCATACTTCTCGACTGCTGCAATTGCTGCTGCCTTAAGTCTAGGATGGTTTGCAAAGCCAAGGTAGTTGTTTGAGGATAGGTTGATCACGTTTTTGCCATTAAGAAGAACCTCTGGACCACTTGCTCCTTGTAACACAGGCAGCTTTCTGTATACTCCCTGATCCTTAAGCTCCTGGATCTTATCCTTTAAAAATTGCAGTTCATGAATATTTGACAATTGGATCCCTCCCTGAAATTAATCGTTCTATTCGTTTAGATTATACCATAGCTTCAGTAAATTGAGAATTTATGTAACAGGTGTCGCAATCATAAATAAGGCTTCCAAAGCTCGACCTCTCTTTTTTTGAGTTCCTCAAGCTGCTCCATATAACTAGATTCCATTTCCATATTCCTGATTGCAATCAAAGCATTCCTAGTAAGAACGCTCCTCCCCCTCCAGTTCCCAGCCATATCACCGTATTTTTTAATATATTCATTTTTGCTCATTTTCAACAGTTCTTCAATATCGACAAAGCCACCGGTTTTTACTGGCAGGAACTCTGTTATGTCTGAAAGGTTTACGCCTTTGTTCTTAGGACATACTGCCTGACAGGTGTCGCAGCCATAGATCTTTACTCCCATTTTGATTTGGAGCTCTGCTGGTATAAAGTCCTTTGTTTGCGTCAGGTAAGATATGCACTTCTTAGGATTCAGGACTCCAGGTGCCTCCAGTGCACCTGTTGGGCAGGCGTCGAGACAAAGTCTGCAATCCCCGCACTGGCTTTCAATTGGCATAACCTCTGATGACAATTCAAGACTGGTTAATATATAGCCTATGAATACATAGGAACCATAGCCGGGAGTTATAATGCAGCAATTCTTGCCGTAGTAACCTAAACCGGATCTATAAGCAAGCTCTCTGTCTACCAGTGGACCTGTATCTGCAAATGATAAATATTCTCCTCCAAGCTCTTCCTTAAGCTTTGTACATAGCTCCTTTAACATCTTACCGAGGACCTTGTGATAGTCTATCCCCCATGAGGATTTGCTGATGCTTCCCCTCAATCGTCCTGAGGAACTAATATTGAAGCCTGTATCATATGGAACTGCTATAGTTATTATCCCTTTACAGTCCTTGAGAGTTATCGAAGGATCTGTCCTCTCCTTGACTGATTTTGGCTCAAATTCAGTAGCGAGGCCTCCACCGATCCTGGTTTCAAGTATTCCCTGAAGTCCATATAGTGGCTCATTTCCTGTAAATCCTACAATATTTATATTAAGTTCATTAGCAATTTTTCTTATAATTTTCCTCATACCAAATCTCCTTCTCAGATAATTATAGCAAATATGCTTGTGCATTCCCACTACTTCGAAGCGATGTGTTATGATATAATATCATCTGATATAAAGGAGTCGGTGAAATGTTCAACCTTAGAAAGAAAGCATTCAAAAAATTTGATTTTATACTTCTTACTTCGGTCGTAATGCTTTGTATTTACGGTCTTGTAGTAATTTACTCTGCGACTCTCAGCATGGAAAACCTAAGATTTGTTAAGACTCAGGGGATAGCTACCTTGATCGGTTTTGCTGCGATTTTATTTTTCGTCTTCTTTGACTATCAATTTCTTGGTAAGCTTTACATCCCAATATATCTGGTATCGGTGGGGCTTTTGTTTGCAGTTTTGCTTATGGGAGTGGGAGATGAGCAATGGGGAGCGCGTTCCTGGCTTTATATAGGCAGCTTTGGCTTCCAACCCGCAGAATTTGTAAAGGTTGGTTTGATTATCTCCCTTGCTAAATATATGGATAAGCACAAGGAGGACATCAATTCTCCTTTCGTTCTTATCAAGACGCTTGCATTGGCATTCTTCCCAGTGGTTTTAATACTTATGCAGCCAGATATGGGGACTGCCATGGTATTTGTTTTTATTATTGCTGCGATGCTCTTTGCTGGGGGGATCAAATGGAAGTACATCGGCTTGGCATTTGTGGTTGGACTGATGAGCTTGCCAGTCATCTGGATGAGGCTTGATGACTTCCAGCGAGATAGGATATTCAATTTTCTCGATCCTGAAAGAGACACAACCAACACAGGCTATCAGGCATTGCAGGGTCGTATTGCCATCGGTAGTGGAAAGGTGTTTGGACGAGGATTGTTCAAGGGAACTCAGACTCAATTCAATTATATCCCCGAAAAGCAGACCGACTTTATATTTGCCGTTCTGGCAGAAGAGCTTGGCTTTATCGGTGGTGCTGCATTGATATTTCTATACTTCATACTTCTGTACAGAATAGTCAAGGTTGCTAAAAATTCAACTGATACATTTGGTTCACTAATGTCTACAGGCCTTGCCGGTATGTTTTTGTTCCACATTTGGGAAAACATAGGTATGACACTTGGATTGATGCCAATTACAGGTATACCTCTTCCATTTATGAGTTATGGGGGTACCTTCCAATTGATAAACCTAATTTCTATTGGTATAGTGTTAAGCGTAGGACTCCACAGAGAGGGTTTGAGCTTCGAATAAGACTAGTGTTTATTAGCGGTCAAAAAACTGCTAATATTTTTTTAACAGTACCTTGCATTATAAGATAGCGTGTGTTATATTATAGCTGTAACGTGAAAGGAGTTGAATTAAATGAACATTCAATTCAAAAAAGGGGTCCTGGAGCTTTGTGTTCTTTCACAGCTTTCTAAAAAAGATTTTTATGGGTATGAATTGGTTGAAAATATATCAAAGTTCGTTCTTATTTCAGAAGGAACTATTTATCCATTATTAAGAAGGTTTAGAACTGACGGTTATGTCACTACCTATCTTGAGGAGTCACAGGAAGGTCCCCCAAGGAAGTATTACTGCCTAACCGAAAATGGCAGGGGAGTGCTAGAGGAATTGGAAAGAGAATGGAACACCTTTGTGAGCGGTGTGAATCATTTGCTAAGGAGTGAGGTAAATGAATAGGAATGAGTATTTAAAAAGTTTGAGAGAGTATTTGAAGGATGTCCCTGAGGATGAGGTCAGGGAAATATTGCTCGACTATGAAGAGCATTTTGCTATCGGGAGAGACAAAGGAAAAGCAGATGAAGAAATCGTTGCAGAACTGGGATCTCCCAAGGAGGTAGCTGAAAGCATAAGACAAACCCTGGGAAAGGAACAGGATATTTCAGGTAAGCAGCCTCCATCTCCGGGAAATACGGATGGAACGAGGAAATTATTGATACTTATACTATTGATTGGTCTTAATTTGGTATTTGTATTAGGTCCCTTCCTTGGCGTAGTTGGATTTTTATTTGGAGTCTTTGCTGCAGGAGTTGGTATTTCCATTGGCGGTGCTGCAATGCTTTTAGGATTCCCTTTTACCTTCTTAATACCTGGATTTCAACCTGGGATCGTCACAGTCATAGCATTTGGTATTGGCTTGATCGCACTTGGAGTCCTATTGGTGATATTGGGAATCGCCCTCTCAAAGCTTCTTTACAGGCTAACTTCATCATATATCGCCTGGAATAGAAGGCTTGTCAACGGACAGGAGGTGTAGTTTATGGATTTGAAAAGATTATCTTTTATACTCATAGGAGTCGTTCTTGTAGCTTTCGGGATTGGATTTTACTCACTAATGTATATCGATAATTTCAGACTTACAGACTATATAGGTGAAAATGCAATAGAAATAACTGATAATGGTGATATCGTAAAAGTAGGCGGAGAAGGTATACACATACTTGATGGAGATACCTCTGTAACAATAACATGGAAAGGTATTGAGGTTATCGAGGACGGGAAGAGGACGATCATTGGTCTGGATGGACTCAAGCTTGGCGACGGAATCTTTGGAGGAATAGATCTCCGAGACAAGAATATTGATAAAAGAGTCGATGGTGAATTACAATCCGATGGACTTCTTAAAATCACCTCGACCTTTGCCGATGTATCTGTTGTTAAGGGAGAATCTGATACTCTTTCAGCCTGGTTGGAAGGAAGCTATAGGGGAAATGTTGATCTTGAGCTAGAATTAAACAATATTCCAGGTGGCATAGAGGTATCAGCTGTACCAGAAGGCAGCAGCATTTCAATATCAAACTCAGGATTGAAGCTTACTGTTTATGTACCGGCAGGATTCATCGGATCGATCGATATTGGGACATCCTCAGCAGCCGTGGATATCAAAGATCTTTCCTTTGAAAAATTGGATGTGGAAACAAGCTCTGGATCCGCTAAGGTCATCAATGTTGATGTCAATAAGGGGTCAGTGACAACCTCATCTGGAAGTCAGACCGTATATCCAGTAATAGGTGACTTCACCCTCCAGTCAAGCTCTGGAAGCTTAAAGCTTAAGCTTGTTGAGGCTTCGGGTCAAGTATCTGCAAAAGCAAGCTCAGGTAGTATTCAGGTTGATGTCGAGGAAGAGCTTCCATACGACATCGATGCTCGTACTTCCTCTGGAAATATTGATTACAGTGGTCCTGGATCGATCAATAATAGCAGCAAGGATCAAATGAGGATAAGAATCGGGGATGGGTCTAGAGCCCTCTTTCTGGAAACCTCCTCTGGCAGTATCTCAATAACAGTACAATAACAATAGAG
>CAZHLQ010000205.1:0-6419 GCA_964533235.1 uncultured Gudongella sp.
ACGCCCTCAGCAGTCTCGCAACTCAAATCTGTTCATTCGCTGTGCTCATGCAGATTTGGTGCTCGTTGCAGCTAACCTACATCAACTCATTTCATTCGTTGTGTTAGGTCAAGCTCTCGAGGCGACTTGCTTAGTATAGCATCTATACTTAAGCAGTGTCAACTTGTTTTTTAAGTTTTTTTGTCTTTCCTCAAATGTAGTGCTGACTTTATAAATATTACCACCTTTTATCATCAAAGTCAACGGGTTTTTATAAATAATAAATGCTTAAATTGGGCTTAGTTCATTAGAATAACGACTCTGTTAAGCCATTTCTTTTGAGTACTTGGCAATCATGTTTCCCAATGCAATAGAGTAAAGTTTTGTCTCCTTATTATCTGCTCTTGAGACTAAAACAACAGGTACCTTTGCTCCCATAATTATCCCTGCTGATTTTCCGCCCGCCAGATATGTTATGGCTTTACCTATTCCGTTACCCATTTCAATGTTTGGTACTAATAGAATATCTGCTTCCCCTGCTACTTCACCTGGGAATTTCTTTATTTCTACAGCTTCTTTGGATAGGGCAAGGTCTAGCGCCATTGGGCCTTCAACTACAATATCCTCGCCAAATCGTCCTTCTTTGCTCATTTTCTCAAGCTCAGCTGCATCTAATGTTGCAGGCATTTTAGGATTTACCTTCTCTTTAGCAGCCAATGCTGCCACTCTAATTTTCTTGTTCCCCATAGCTCGGGCAACAATCCCTGCATTGTCAATTATCTTTGCCTTGTCCTCAACATCAGGGTATAAATTCATACCACCGTCTGTTAGATAAAGTAGCTTTGGATAGTTATTTACTTCATAAACCATAACATGACTTATAAGACTTTCAGTTCTTAGACCCCACTCTTTATTAAGCACTGCTTTAAGGAGTATTGATGTATCTACAAGTCCCTTCATAATAAAGTCTGCTTCCCCTGAGGACACCAATCGAACACCCTTCTCTGCAGCTTCCTCAAGATCAGATGCTTCAATGAATCTAAAACCTGATATATCTATGCCAAGTTTTTCTGCCAATTCAAGCGTCTCCTGCTTCGAACCAATAAGAATTGGTTCACTTATTCCAAGCTGTGCACTCTCAGCTACTGCCCCAAGTACATCCTCATCCTGACATGCAACTACAACAAGCTTCATTCGTGTTCCTTTTACTTCCAGTAATTGGTCTAGTGATTTGATCATAATTGTCCTCCTCTTTCTTCTATATAATTTTCAAGCGAGAATAGCTGAGCTTTTATGCCTTCATCGCCGGGATTTAACTTGTGAGCAGTTTTTATATCTAAAAGTCCGTTAGCCAAATCTCCGAGGTTTAGTCTACCAAGTCCTCTATTGTAATAAAGCCTGTAGTCTTCACCACACTTAGTCAATCCACTGGAAAATACTTCTATTGCTGAATCAATATCCCCATCATTGAAATATGAAATCCCCAACTCATTATAGGTATCAGCCATATCATCCTTTATTCTAACAGCATTCAACAAATACTGAATAGCGTTTCCATTATCACCATATCCTCTATAGGATAACCCAATGAGATAGTTAACGTACCAGTTATTAGCTTCTGCTGGTAGAAGTTTTAGGAGGTTGTCCAGAGCAAGATCGTATTTCATGTTATCAATATAAGCCAGTGCCAGTTCTATCCGATATTCTGGTTCTAAGGTCTCAAGTTGAAGTCTGATTTCTTCCTTTCTCAGTTCATTTGGATCCAGACTCAATACCTTGTCCCATGTAAGCTTAGCCTTTATATATTGATTATTGTATCTGTAATGATATCCAAGCTTGTAGTAGGCCGGGTAATACTCGGTGTCCTCATTCAGTATGTCCTCCATTATTTGTGTTGATTCCTTCAATACTTTACTTCCAATTGTTTTGCTCTCCGAATGAAGCATCTCCTCAGCCAAATGTTCTAAAACAATTGCATAATAAAACCTACCATCCTTTGATGTACTCATCATGTTTAGTGTTCGTAAGAACAATCCACTAGAATCCAGGTTTCCTTTATCAAATTCATCCAAAGCTTTCTTAAGTATAAGCTTTTCTATATCTTGACTATAATTCTGAAGTATCTTTATATACTCCTCTTTATGTGGAAAGTCCTTATCTGCACCTAGAACATGCATTATACCTTCAATTATATGGTCAACTGAAATCTCTTTCTGATCCCCTGAGGAGGTTAAATCCTTCATTAATCTCTCGGTTATAACTGGTAATGGTATATCCGGATCTAGACCAATCGCTCGAAGTCTTTCACCACTCTTATCCTTAAGGCTTACAAATCCTATGTCTTTGGTTTTTTTGGAAAAGTACTTGTCTGATTCTTTCATTTGATCCTCCTATAACTTGCGCATAAATTGACGCTTCCTTATGGTAGAACTGCTTAGCAGCATAAAGAGATGCCCCCTGTAAAGCATCCCAATCGATACAAGGGCTCCAACAGTAATTACTGTGGCGATCCGAATAAGCCAATTATATGATCCCAAATTAATACGAGAACCTAATCCCTCACTCGCTAAGATGTATAAAATTCCTAGCAAAATACCATTGGGAAGTAGCCAGTTCAACCAATTTTCTTGCATGAATTTAATCGTATAAAGCACGGTTTCAAGAGGGTCCTTATCTCTTGAGTAAATTGCTTCAGGCAATGGATTAAAAACGATTATCAATATTAGAGGCAACAGCCAATAAAAGCTGAATAAAACCGGTCCTATGATCCCAGAAACAAGATTTAGCAGCATCACTCCGATATAGAATATGAAAAAAATCCCATATACCTTCCAAAGATAATGTGTAAAGCCATACTTGGCGTCTTTCCACCTAAACCGATTATATACGATGACATTCCCAAGTACATAAAGGTAGCTGGATACCAGTGCACTTTGGACGATAGCCATTATTATTCCTCCAAATATCCCTATCGGACCGGACAGGACATACGACATCAGAATAGAAGCTCCAAAGCCTAGAAGTGTATAAGAAAAACCTAAAAGAGTCACTTGAGGGTTCTTCTTCACGTTTTCAATAGTTTTCTTAAGAGCTGCATTATTAACATATGTTATGTCTTGTACTATGTTCAATCTATTACCTCCTTGACAAATTTTGTTATGTCAAACACCTTATTTACATTGCTTTTCCCAATTGGTCTATAAATCATAATTACGGTCGTTGATTTTTCGACTGAAAATGGTGCTTCTCTATCCATTACCTGCAAAATACTCGTATTGAAATGCTCAAGTCGGATTCTTTTTAGCAAATCCTTTACAGAGCTTTCAAGTTCATCCGGAATCAGAGATTTAACCAAATCAGTTTTCTTAAATAATTCATGAAACATCGGTCCTTCTAGTGTGAAGGGCGTATTAATTGATTTAAGCGCATTGCTGCCTCTGTTACTATTGATAGCATGATCAAGTCTTATCAAATCTGAGATCAGCTCCAGATCCTCAAACTCCATCTCAATACAGAAATCATGCAATATAGTATATAGTGATTCTCTGCTGTGAGACACTTCATAATGTTTTTTCTCACGCCAATAATATGAATACCTTTCAAAAAAACCAAAAGGAGAATTAAAATATTTTTTAGCTAGATGTGCCAAGCTGTATTTAAACAGCTTCTCATTATAGTATTTTTCAACAAGTTCTTCAATGTCCTTAAGCCTTATTAAATCCTCATAGCTCATCCACCTAGACTCCAGGATCTCATAGGGAGCCTTATCCTGGAATTTATACCCATGAAGCTCAGCTTCTTCCCTCAGTTTGGATCCCTTCAGCAGCTTTAGAAACCCCAACTGTATTTTTTCTGGATTTATATCAAATAGATCATCAAAGGATTCCCCAAATCTTTCGTACCCCTCATATGGAAGACCGGCAATCAGATCAAGGTGTTGATGAATGTTACCAAATGCTGCAATGGATCTTGTGACCTCTCTTAGCTTTTCAAAATCAGTGGTCCTTCCTATCGCGTCAATTGTATCAGGGTGAGTTGACTGCACTCCGATTTCAAACTGAAAAAGTCCATCCCTCAAACCCTTATAAAAATGGAGTTGTTCTTCATCAATCAGATGGGCAGTGATTTCTACGTGAAAGCTCGTCATTTCCTGAGATTTATCTGCAATATACTCCATTATCTGTTTAGCAAAATTCTTATTTGCATTGAAGGTCCTGTCTACGAATTTGACTTGTCTAGCGCCAGAACTAATCAGAAAATCCAAATCCTTTTTTATTCTTTCCAGCGAGAAGCTTCTAACTCCCTTTATTGTTGAAGAAAGACAAAATGAACAATTGAACGGACAACCTCTTGTGGCTTCATAATAAACTATTTTGTTAGCTAATTTATCCTCCTCTAAATAAGGAAAGGGGATCTCGTCTAAATTCCTGATCAGTGGCCTCTCCGGATTGATTATGATTTCACCATTCCTATTGAAGGCGATCCCAAGTATTCCATCCACATCGACTCCGGATAAGAGTTCTCTGAAGGATTGCTCACCCTCTCCATAAATTATCATGTCAATGAATGGATTCTTCTCTAAAATTTCAACCGGGTCATACGATACCTCTGGTCCGCCTAATAGAATCTTCGTATTTGGCGATACTGTACTCAGTATCCTTGCTACGTCCAGGATCTGGTCAATATTCCAAATATAAGCTGAAAATCCTACAACATCTGCTTTGGTCCTGAAAATCTCTGCAGCTATGGCATCTGACCTTTGGTTGATGGTAAATTCAGCAATTTGTATGTTACAAATATCACTTGTATACGCTTTAAGATATCTGATAGCCAGGTTGGAGTGGATATATTTTGAATTAATAGAAACCAATAAAGTATTCATAGTATTACCTGCACTTTCGAAATTTGACTGTACCCATATTCTATAACAAAAGGATGCGCGTGCCAATTGATTTTACCTCCAAGCTATTGAATCTTTAGCCCAAACATTATAGAATAATGAAAGAACATTTGAAAGGGGACAAAAGATGAAGCACTTTGATTTTGACAGAATATCTATACAGGAAATGTCCAAGGATGACATGCTTTTGATTATTGAAGCACTTGAGTATACAGGTAAATCAACAAATATTGATCAGTTCCTTCAGCTTAGAAGCAATATTCTACAGGAACTTTCTGAGCTGGCCGAGATGCCTCAGGATATGTTTTTGGATTATTTAAAGGAAGAGACTCTGTCAATTTGACAGAGTCTCTTTTTACATTTTATTAGGAGCATCTATTCCAAGTAACCCCAAGCCCGTCTTTATTACAGTCTTAGTTGCAAATGTCAAAGCCAGTCTGGAATTCCTTGTAGTCTCATCATCCACAATGATCGAAGTACTATTATAGAACTTATTGAATGCTTTAGCCAGATCAACTATATGTCTGGTGATAAAGAATGGCTCGTTTTTATCCATTGAATCGATGATAGTATTCGGAAAATCATATATAAGTCGGATTATATTAATCTCATCCTCACTGGACAGTAATTTAAAATCAATTTTACCGGATGCCTCAAAGCCTCCCTTTTCCAGGAGTGAATTTGCTCTAGCATGGGTGTATTGGACATAAGGCCCTGTTTCTCCTTCAAAGCTTAAAGTTCTGTCCCAATTGAAAACATAGTCCTTGATCCTTTGGTTAAACAATTCCTGGAACAGGATAGCACCTATTCCTATTTGCTTGGCTACCTCATCCTTATCAACAAGACCGGGATTTCTCTCCTCAATAATTTTTCTGGTATTTTCAATCGCTGTATTCAGGACATCCTCAAGAAATACAACTCTACCCTTTCTTGTAGATAGCGTCCCTTCTTCAAGACTAACCATTCCAAACGGGATATGGATACAATCCTTTGCCCACTCATGCCCCATAAGTTCAACTATCTTTATCCAAGCCTTAAAATGAAGATTTTGCTGGGATGCAACTACATAGAGATTCTTGTAGAAGTCATAATGTTTCTTTCTATATATTGCTGCAGCAATATCTCTTGTCGTATAAAGTGTCGAACCATCCTTTTTCATGATCAGAGCTGGGGGCATCCCATAGGGTTCAAGATCGACTATGAGAGCGCCTTCAGATTCCTTTACTATCCCCTTTTCCTTCATTTCCTTTAGAACGGAAGGCATTTTATCTGAATAGAAGCTTTCACCAGCATACGAGTCAAAACTAATATTAAGCTTATCGTACACGCGATTAAACTCCTTTAGGCTGATATCCCTTATCCACTGCCAGAGTTCACCAGCTTCCTCATTACCATTTTCCAGTTCCTTGAACCAGTATCTGGCTTCATCCTTAAGCAAAGGATCCTTATCAGCTTCAGTATTGAATCTTACATATAAAGCCAACAGTTCCTTGATTGGGTTTGCCTCAATGATCTCTCTATCTCCCCATTTCTTAAATGC
>CAZHLQ010000206.1:0-3286 GCA_964533235.1 uncultured Gudongella sp.
GCCCTTGGAGTTTAGAAAGACAGTTAGTATATTAGATGACGATAAGATCGAAATGGAATACTGCGTAAGAAATCTGTCTGATAAGACGGTTCCATTTTTATGGGCTCTACATGGCTTGAATGTAATTGGCAAGGGGACTATGATCCAACTGCCTGAAGGAACGAAAAAGATATTCGACGTCAACAGGAAGATGTATGAAGACGTGGATGACGGAATAATCGAGATAGACGGCTTAAAAAATGGCGGAGCATATAAGTATTATGTCTGCGCTCAGCATGAGGAATGCAGCTGCAGCCTTATTTACCCTGATAAGGACATAAGATACTCGATCGAGTATAGCGGCAGTGTAAACCCTTATTTAGGGATCTGGATAACAAAAGGCGGGTTTAAAGGAGAATATAATTGTGCATTGGAGCCAAGCAATGGATTTTACGACAGCTTGGATAGAGCGATAAGAAACGATAAATATGGGTCGGTAGGACCTTTTGATGAGAAACGATGGAACATCATAATAAGACTTGGCAAAATCAGAGACTGATATTCGTCTCTTTCATATAATCAAAGGGGATATGCAGATGGATATAGAGAGATTAAAGGACAAGTTCAGGGAATTATACGGAAACGATGATATGTACGTCTTTTTCTCACCCAGCAGGGTAAACTTAATTGGTGAACACGTTGACTACAACGGCGGCCATGTAATGCCTGCTACCATAAAGATGGGCACCTACGGAGTTGTATCCATACGTAAAGACAATATTGTAAGGATGGCGTCAGAGAATTTTGATTTAAGGGTGGAAGCTGAGCTGGGAGATATTGTGTACAGGGAAGAGGATGACTGGGGCAACTATGTCAAGGGAGTCTTGAAGACTTTTATGGATGCCGGGTACAAGGCCGGAGGGATGGATATTTACGTCAGCGGTGATATACCAAATGGCGCCGGGTTGTCGTCTTCCGCTTCACTTGAGCTTCTAATAGCTGAGATGATAAACCACCTCTTCAACGATAACCGTATTGACAACGTGGAGATGGCGAAACTATGCCAACGTGCGGAAAATGAGTTTGTCGGGGTCATGTGCGGGATCATGGACCAGTTCATTATTTCCGTGGGCAAAGAAAAGAACTGTATTGTCCTGGATTGCGACACTTTTAAGTACGAGTATATAGAGTACGACCTTGAAGGCTATTCTCTCGTTATCATGAATACCAATAAGCGCAGGGAATTGAATGAATCAAAGTATAACGAAAGACGGAGCGAATGCCAAATCGCACTGGATTCAATTAGCAGACATGTAAAGATCAAGAATCTATGTCAGCTTACGATCCCTGAATTCAGGATGTATGAAAATTTCATAGAGGATCCGATGGTCAGAAAAAGAGCGGAGCACGTGGTATTTGAAAACCGGAGAGTGTTGTTGGCAAGGGATGCTTTGAAGGCTAAATCGTCAATCGCATTGGGAAATCTTCTTAAGGAATCCCATGATTCTTTAAGGGACCTTTACGAGGTGACGGGAGTGGAGCTGGACACAATAGTTCAGGCTGCAAATCATTTTGACGGATGTATCGGGTCAAGAATGACGGGAGCAGGCTTTGGCGGATGTGCTATTGCTTTAGTCAGGAAAACTGAAGTTGATAAGTTTATGGAAGAGGTATCTGAGATTTACAAGGAGAAGATCGGCTACTATCCTGATTTCTATATAACTGATGTAGGCGATGGTTCAATGAAGCTTATTGAACAATGAATTAGTTAGATGGGGGTGTCTAAATTGGCGAATGTTACTTTCAAGAATGTTTATAAAAGATATCCGGGCGATGTGGTGGCTGTAAAAGACTTTAACCTTGAAATAATCGACAAGGAGTTTATCGTTCTTGTAGGTCCATCCGGCTGCGGAAAATCCACCAGTTTAAGGATGGTGGCGGGGCTGGAGGATATTTCAGAAGGCGAGATATATATCGGGGACAAGCTTGTAAACGAGGTGCAGTCAAAGGACAGGGATATTGCAATGGTTTTTCAGAACTACGCACTGTACCCTCATATGACTGTTTATGAAAACATGTCTTTTGGATTAAGGCTTCGAAAAATGCCGAAAGAAGAGATCGATAGAAAAGTCAGAGATGCTGCAAAGGTCCTGGACATTGAGCAGCTCCTCGACAGGAAACCTAAGGCGCTTTCAGGCGGTCAAAGGCAGAGGGTTGCACTGGGCAGAGCGATCGTAAGAGATCCCAAGGTGTTTTTAATGGATGAACCGCTTTCTAATCTGGATGCAAAGCTAAGGGTCCAGACGAGGACTGAAATTAAGAAGCTTCATGATAAGCTGGAGGCGACGTTTATTTACGTTACCCATGACCAAACGGAAGCTATGACCATGGGTGATCGGATAGTAATAATGAAGGATGGAGTAGTACAGCAGGTAGCAACTCCTATGGAGGTATACAACAATCCGTCAAATGTTTTTGTGGCAGGATTTATAGGCAGTCCTCAGATGAACTTTTTCGAGGCAAAGATCGAGGAGGTCTCAGGGCTGTGTCATCTTAAGTTTGGTAGCAAGATGTTGGTTTTTTCCAAGGATAAAAGCGATGAGATAATTAGAAGAGGCTACTCCGGCAAGGAAGTTATAGCCGGTATTCGACCTGAGGATATCAAGTGTTCTCCTGATCATGCGGATGAAAATGAGAACATGATCCAAGGGGTGGTAGACTTGGCAGAAATGCTGGGAGCTGAATCGTATTTGTATCTGGAGTCGGATGGGATCAGATTTATTGCTAGAGTTGACGGGAAGGACTTATACCACAACAGACAAAAGGTCTCTATAATAATGGACCAGGAGAGGATCCATCTGTTCGATAATGAGACTAAAGAGTCCGTAATGGCATAGAGCAGATAAGAATAAACCTTTGACCCGTTGTCGATGCCAGTAAGGGAGGACCTATGGAAAATATAAATCACTCGATAAATAAGTTATTGCACTATGGGGTAGCCAACAATTTCATAACTGAAAGAGACGTGACTTACTGCGCCAATAGGCTTATCAATCTGCTAGGTCTGGACTCCTTTGAAGCAATCTCAATGGAACACAGCAAAGATCTGAACATAGAGGATATTCTTGATGAGTTCAGAAATTGGGCACTTGAAAGTGGATTGGTAAAGATCAATACTATGGAAAGCCTGGATAGGTTTGATACTGAAGTCGTATCTCAAATTATTCCTATGCCTTCTGCTATCGAAAGAGAATTTTTCAAAAGATATGACGTGTCTCCGGAAAGCGCCACTGACTATTATTATGAC
>CAZHLQ010000207.1:0-2291 GCA_964533235.1 uncultured Gudongella sp.
GTACTATCTCTATGGTCTGGCTCCTCATAAGTCTTCCGTATTTAAGCTTATCCTTGTACATATTGTTGTCTGCCAAGGTCATGATTGTGTTGATGTCTTCTTCCTTTTTTGTCTTTGTGGCATACCCGACTGCAAGGGAAACAACCACTGAGTCCAGCTTAACTTCCCGTGACGCTTCCTCTATTCGATTTTTAATGCTTTCTGCCGTACTTTGATCTGTCCCAGGCAGGAGCACCATAAACTCGTCCCCTCCCATCCTTCCTATTATATCATCCTCCCGGCAAACCTGCTTAAGCATACTGGCTACGTTCAGCAGGAGATTGTCTCCCATCCTGTGGCCAAAGGCGTCATTGGTCAGCTTCAGTCCGTTGACATCTATTGCGAGAATGGTAAATGGAAGGTTTCTGGATGAATCAAGCCTTCTTATTGAGTCTTCCATATATCTCCTGTTGTATAGCCCTGTAAGATGATCGTGGAAGCTTAGATATTC
The DNA here is from genome assembly GCA_964533235.1 of uncultured Gudongella sp. Classification (GTDB taxonomy): domain Bacteria; phylum Bacillota; class Clostridia; order Tissierellales; family Tissierellaceae; genus Gudongella. The sequence continues at coordinate 491 of CAZHLQ010000207.1, forward strand.
TATCTCCTTCAGCTTATCTCTTTTCTCGGTGAAATCTCTGAATACAATGACTACACCAGTAATCGTACCGTCCTCACTTCTGATCGGAGCAGCGCTGTCCTCGATAGGCACCCTTCTGCCATCCTTTGAAATAAGGACCGTATGATTGGCAAGCTCAATTATCTCCATACTCTCAAGAACTCTTTCGACTGGATTCTCACAAAGCTCCCCTGTTCGTTCATTGACAATGTGGAATACCTTGTCAAATGGTTTCCCCTTTGCCTCATCCTGTGTCCATCCAGTAAGCATTTCCGCTACCTGATTCATTACCTCCACCCTGCCCTTGTTATCAGTGGATATTACTCCATCCCCAACAGACAGAAGAGTGGTCCTGAATTGCTCCTTGTCATTGTAAATCTGCTTTTGAAGCTTAAGCTTCCCGGTTATATCATTAAAGGTTACAACACCACCAATGATTTCTCCGTTTTCAATCTGAGGATAGCTGAAATACTCGACATTAAAGCTCGTATTGTTTCTTCTCCAGAACACCTCATCATCTACCCTGACACCCTTACCCTGCTTCATGCCAACCTGTACTTTGCACGTCTCATAGTCCATGGGCATTCCATCCCTGCGGCTGTGATGTATCATATTATGCATGTTTTTCCCCAAAAGCTCCTCAGGAGACGAGTACCCTAAAAGATATAGTGCGCTTTTATTGACAAAGGTACAATTTCCATCCTTATCTAATCCATATATACCTTCAGCTGCAGAGTCCAGGATCAGCTGGAGACTGTCCTTGCTTTTGCGAAGCTCACTGTTTGCCTTTCTTATGTCCTCAGTTCTGTCAATTACCTCTTCCTCAAGATTGTTGACCAGTGTATAGATCCTTTCCGCCATTTCGTTATAGGATTCTGCTATTCTTCCGATCTCGTCGTTTCGGCTGACTTTTATCCGCCTCTTAAGATCTCCCTCTGAAAAGCTCTTATTTGCCTCCAGGATCTCGTCAATGGGTAAGAGTAATTTCTTTGAGATTACAATAAAAACAAATATCGAGGTTAGCAAAGATAAAAGCCCTATTATTATGCTGTCGTCAACTGCTTCCATAAGAGTGTTGCCCAGCAGGCTTTCCGGTACGGCTGTAATAACCAGCCAATCGATCCCTGGTCGGCTAAACTCTTCGTATTTACTAAAGAGCTTCTCATTTCCCCTATAACCTTCCACAAGAGCATTATTACCATTCAAATATTCCTGGTAGGTTTTCCATGCAACTCTGTTCTCTGTAAATGAAAGATGAAGCCTTCCAAAAGAGCTGTCCAGGCCGATAGCGTAATTATCCTCACCTAAGGAGTTTGCTACAATATTACCAGTATCCTTTTCCACAATTATTGCATACGAGCCTGCAGGTACGGCTATCTCTTCCAGCGCTTCGTTAAGACCTGATAACAGCAAATGTACACCAAATACACCGTCTATGACTCCATCTTCATTTTTAACAGGAGCTGCAGCAGAGACTGTCAAGTCATCCATCACAAAATGCTTATAAATTGGTGAAAAAGTAAATTCCCTTGAATTCTTGGCAGTTTTATACCAATCCCTAGTCCTTGGGTCAAATCGACCCGCATCCTTTACAAAGTCACCGATAACACCGTTCTCATCGACAGAGAAATACCAGGAATTACCTCCTGTCTCCTCATTGTTTCTCATTATCTCAATTTTGTTGTCCTCGTTTCTCCTTGCTCCATAATACTCTCCAAGCTCTGAACCAAAGCTGACACTATATACATTGCCTTCGTTAGTATTTATTATGTTAACGAAGAAC
>CAZHLQ010000208.1:0-5368 GCA_964533235.1 uncultured Gudongella sp.
ATGGGACAGATCATGAAGGAGACAAAGGGTAAGGCAAATCCTCAATTGGTAAGCTCTATACTGAATGAGAAGCTTAAAAATAGATAAATGCAAAAAGACAGGGTATTACACTCTGTCTTTTCTATTTAATTGACAGCTGTCTATTGATAACGCTATAATCAATTAAAGAGCAGTACACAAAATGCTCTTAAACTATTAAAAGGAGGCGAAGTAATGAAGCAAGGTAAAATGAATCTTACAACAAAAGTATTGGCAGCCCTCGGAATAGGTCTTGTAACAGGCATATTGGTTTACAACCTTCCTGCAGGTACACTCAAGGATACTGTACTTATCAATGGCTTATTCCAGTTCCTTGGTCAAGTTTTCCTTAGGGGAATCATGATGCTTGTAGTTCCACTGGTATTTGTTTCACTTGTCAATGGAGCTGCCAACATGGGAGATGTTAAGAAGCTTGGAAGAGTAGGTTCAAAAACTATAATATTTTATATGTCGACAACAGCAGTTGCAATTATTATTTCATTAGTTTTAGGAGTATTTTTCAAACCTGGAGTAGGACTAGATATGGGTGCCATTCAGACCGTAGATGTCACTATAAATGCAAAGGTCCCGCTTGTACAGGTGTTGTATGAGATGATTCCAAATAATGTAGTTGGCTCAATGGCAAGTGGCAACATGCTTCAAATAATAGTATTTGCATTGTTCTCAGGAATTGGGATATCATTGCTTGGTGAGAAAGGTCAGTATCTTGCTACATTTTTCCAAAAGCTGAACGACCTGATAATGAAGCTTGTTGAAATAGTAATGCTGTTTGCTCCTATTGGAGTTTTTGGTCTCATAGCAAAGACGTTTGCAAGCTTGGGCTATACAGCGATTTTGCCACTGATGAAGTACGTTGGATTGGTATATCTGGCACTTTTGATCCAAGCAACAGTTGTATACGGTTCTCTGTTCAAGGTATTTGCTAACCTGAGCCTGAGAAAGTTTTACAAAAAATTCTCTCCTGCTATGTTCGTGGCATTTTCAACAGCAAGCAGCGGTGCAACAATTCCATTTTCTCTTGACATCTGCGAGAAGAAGCTGGGAATATCCAAGGACATATCGTCCTTTACAATACCTCTAGGTGCGACAATAAACATGGATGGTACTGCAATGATGCAAGGAATTGCTTCACTGTTCATTGCTCAGGCATACGGAATAGAAATGACCCTGCCTATGATGCTTACAATAGTACTTACTGCAACCCTGGCATCCATAGGTACCGCCGGAGTTCCAGGAGCGGGCGCAATAATGCTCTCTATGGTGCTTCAGTCAGTTGGTCTTCCTCTTGAGGGGCTAGGACTTATCATGGGTATCGACAGACTGGTAGACATGGGTAGAACCTCCATAAACGTCACTGGAGATGCAGTCTGTACATCGATAATTGCAAAGAGTGAGAATGCAATGGATTTAGAGGTTTTCAACAGCTAAACAGATTTTATATACCCCCTTTCCAAACGGTGAGGGGGTTTTCTTATGTCCTCCAATCTGTTAGGATATATGGTGGGAGGTCGATTTAGTTGGAAATAGGGAAAGTACCAAATGAGCTTCTGGAAAAGCTGGTTTTCAGCAATATAACATATAAGAGGGATGAGGTATTGGCTAGACCTGGTATCGGAGAGGATACTGGCGTAATGGACCTTGGGGGAGACCTTTGCGTCGTCAGCACGGATCCGATCACTGGTGCAACCAAAGGCCTTGGAGCTCTGGCAATACACGTATCCTGCAACGATGCGGCAACAAGGGGTGCAGAGCCGATAGGCATCTTACTGACGATACTGTGTCCCCCGGGGACAACTGAGAATGATCTTGAGCAGATAATGAAGGATGCTGGAGCAGCTGCAGGAGATGCTCGAGTCGAAATTATCGGAGGTCACTCTGAGATCACCGATGCAGTAACCAGAATAGTATTAAGCTCCACTGTAATTGCTAAGCTCAAGAGGGAGCACTTCAAGGGATATCAGGGTATAAGCTCAGGAGACAAAGTAATACTTACGAAATGGATCGGACTTGAGGGCACGCATATACTTGCATCAGAGCTCGAAGAGAGGCTGGCAACATTTCTTACTAGGGAGGAGCTTCAGGAGGCTAGGGACCTTGGAAGGTATCTAAGCGTCGTAAAGGAAGGGCTCCTTGGCAGAGAACACGGAGTATTATATATGCACGACGTAACAGAAGGAGGTATTTACGGGGCGATCTGGGAAACTGGCGAGGCAACCGGCAAGGGTGTTATTCTTTACGAGGATATGCTTCCGATCAAGGAAGTAACCAAAAAGCTTTGCACAGCCTTGGGCATAGATCCTAAGAAGCTTATTTCGAGCGGCAGCATGATAATGGTCGTTCCAGATAGAAATGTTGAAAATCTTATAAATGACCTTGCTGCTGCTGGAGTTAAGGCTACCGTTATAGGAGAGATGACTCACAGGGGCATCACTGCGAGAAACGGAGATAAAAATATTGCCATACCGCCTCCGGGAAGTGATGAGCTCTATACGGCTCTGGGTCTGTAATTTAACATATTACATTATGGTTACATTATCCGCCCTTTCGTTGAAAGGGCGGTGATATTTTGATATAAATATGCTAGTAGGACACTGTATGTTTTGAAAGGAGAAACCTATGAAGCGCGGCTTGATACTCTTGATAATTCTAATGATCTGTATAGCATCATTTAATATATCCTTTGCGAACTCAAATATTCCTCAGGTAGACGTAAGAGTCGACGGAAAGGCAATGAGGGTACCAAAGGTAGCACTTATGCTGGATGGAAGCAGTCTGACTACAGTAGTCCCTCCAGTAATAATGGGCAGCAGGACTCTTGTGCCAATAAGATTCATGGAAAGCCTGGGAGCTCAGATAGGGTGGGATAACGCAACTCAAACTGCCACTGTAGTACATAACTCGGCAGTAGTTAGCATGAGTATAAACAGCGACAAGGTACTGGTAAATGGACAGACAATGCAGCTCGATGCTGATTCAGTCCCAAAGCTTGTGACATTTACCTCAATGAACAACGACTCCAGGACTATGGTTCCCGTAAGATTTGTATCCCAGGTCTTAGGCTATGATGTAAACTGGGATCAAAGCAGCTATACGGCGATAATAGATTCACCTGAGGTCCAAACGCCAAAGCCTTCAGGTATTGCGACCATTTCTGGTATAAATGCCGTCAAGGGCAGTACAGGCAAATACAGACTGAAAATAACAAGCGACAAGCCTCTGCAGTATGACTCGATGTACCTTGAGGGGTCAGGAAAGTTGGTGCTGGATTTTAAGGATACAAAGCTTGATATACCTGGAAGAATGGATGCACCTGGAGATTTTACTCTTGAGGAAGACCTTATACAAAGGGTCCAGTACTCGCAGTTTACAATTCCGCCAAATCCATACACTACAAGATTGGTGCTCACTCTTAGTCAAAATGCTGAATTCAGCTTCGTAGCATCAGATGATGGAACATCCTCAGTAATTGCCTTCGACGACAATCAGATTTCCGGGATTTATCCAGATAGAGAGGATGGAAGGGATTACATCCTCGTTGAAGGTGTAACTAAACCGGAGTACAATATCATTGAACTAACCAATCCAACACGAGTAGTTATCGACGTAATGGATGCAACCTTAAGGGGGGAGCAATACCCGACCTTTGATTATACACTTGGAATTATAAAATCAGTCAGAGCATCTCAATTCGGAGCAGATAAAAACTACAGTTCCAATGACAGGATAGTTAGAGTAGTCCTTGACATCAAGGATGGGGTCGACGATCCGAAGGTGTTGATAGTTCCTACCGAGGAGGGCTTGAGGATATTCCCCGAGGAAAACATATGGGAGGACTTCTCCTATGAGAATCTGGGAAGGGAAGCCAAGCTTCTGTTCAAGCACCTGGATAGGGTAGAGGCTGACTTTGAGTACGACGAGGTCAGAAAGGAGCTATTGATCGAGATACCATCTGATTCAACAAATCTTCCAGAGGGAAGCTTTGTTATAAAGGACAATCTTGTCAATCAGGTCGAGGTATCCAGAGGAAGATCTAAAACAGAAATAACAGTTGTATTTAGAAGAAGCGTAAATATAGAGCTTCTATCCAGAGAAAGAGATGATGTACTGGAGCTATTGGCAGCGAGAAACGAGGATATCGATCCTGGCGCGAGGACGATAGTTATAGATGCTGGTCACGGAGGCAAGGATCCAGGAGCTATTTCCATAAATGGCTACCATGAAAAGGAGATCAATCTGTCCATGGCACTTCAGCTGGAGGAGGCATTAAGACAGCAAGGCTACAACGTTATTCTGACAAGAGACGAGGACGTGTTCGTAGACCTGTATGAAAGATCAAGGATCGCAAATGGACTAAATGCGGACTTATTCATAAGTATGCACGCAAACTCAAACATCAAGAGCAGCATTACTGGTCTTGAGGTGCTATACTGTCCTGCTACCTCTAGCGAGTTCAAGCTTGAGGATCAGTACCCATTCGCAGATTTTATCTACTCGGGGATCATCCGAAATACGGGGATCCCGGGCAGAGGAGTAATAAAGAGGCCAGAACTGGTAGTTCTAAGGGAAACGATCATGCCAGCTGTTTTGATAGAGGTAGGCTACTTGTCGAATCCACAGGATGAGGTGCTGGTAAGAGACAAAGCTTATCAGATGAAAGTAGTGCAGGGTATAGTAGAGGGAGTATTCGAATATTTTCAACAGTACTAAATACTTGTTTGGACTAAGGGAAGGCTGGCCTTCCCTTCCATACGTTTGAAAGGAGATAATATATGGAGGCACTTTTAGGCTACGCGCTGATATTTATGGCCAGGGTAGTTGACGTATCCATGGCTACCACAAGGACCCTGATGGTAGTACAGGGAAGAAGGCTTCAGGCAGCAGCAATAGGATTCTTCGAGGTAGGTATTTACGTCACTGCACTTGGCAAGGTCGTAAGCTCCCTTGACAATCCACTTAATCTCTTAGCTTACTGCGCGGGCTTCGCTGCAGGAAACTTTGTCGGAATCACAATCGAGAACAAGATCGCAATGGGGAATCTTTCAGCGCAGATAATACTTAAAAGCTCAAGCGAGAGTGATCTTGTGGATGCTTTGAGGCTTAACGGCTTTGGAGTAACGATCCTTGAAGCGCAGGGGATCGAAGGGCCAAGAGACATTCTTAACGTTGTTCTCAACAGGAAGGATATGCAAAAATTGAAATCGGTCGTTGACACGATCGATAGCAACGCCTTCATCACCATAAACAACATCACACCAGTGAGAGGCGGCTACTTTGCACCTATGAAAAAATAACGATCCCCATCCCGTATGGGGTTTTTTACTGTCTTTTT
>CAZHLQ010000209.1:0-3998 GCA_964533235.1 uncultured Gudongella sp.
GGTATATGGGGGTTAGAGTTGGTTCAAAAGAAGGTGCACAACCCCCCGATCACATTACACACTTTGAGTGGTAGTACAAACAATGTCAAACTGGTGTTTCACAAACGTGATGCACATCTGATATACTTTGTAAACGATTATGTAACCGTATTTAACGATGAGACTTTAGAAGTTGTTGGTTACTTTGATGTGTCTAATAGCATAGATGGGATAGTGGTGCTGTAGTGCCTAAATAATAAAGGGGAAATAATGGACGCAATATATATTAGCAATGATAGTTTCAGTGTTCTCACCGACAGGACCGGTGAGTTTGTACCAGGTAGGAGATTAAAGATCGATTGTGGAGTAGACGGTACGGTATATGCTACAGTGGTGTCTTCCAGCTTTTCCTCACCAACAACGACAATCACCATAAAAGACGGTGAGATCACGACTAACATAACGTCAGTGCTGTACGGTGTACTGAGCCCAGGGTCTACCGGATCCGTGCCTGATCACACACATGATGGTGCTGAAGGGTCTGGTGGATCTATTTCCGCCGCCGCCTCATTTACAGATCTTACTGATACACCAACAACTTATTCCGGATCAGAAGGAAAATATCTAAGGGTTACCTCATCAGGCATCGAGTTTGTTGATGTAACCATCGCCTCAGGAACAGGAAGCGGCGCCTCGTCCTTCTTAGATTTGAGTGATACCCCTAGCAGCTACTCATCAGGATTGTATGCTAAGTCTACTGGATCCGGTGTGGTTTGGGAAGCACAATACACCGAGGAACCAAAGAGGAACTCTATAAGTATAGACTATAATACACTTGGCTCGATAAATATACGGGGCGGTGAGGTGGTGTTGGGTGAGAATCACTCTATTCAGTCTTTACCATCAGACAATGTTTTGGATCTATTTGACTATGATCCGATTACATTCGACCCCGACACTAAGCACTCAGGAGTAACACTTTCCAATGGTAACCTGCTTGCAACGTGTACTGTTAGCGATAGTACGACCGTGTATCTCACGGCTCCAGTATCTGATGGTAAGTACTATTTCGAGGTAAGACAGGAGTCTGCCAATGGTATCTACACCGGATGTGGTATATCGCCCGTAAATACATATACGGGCAAGTGGTGGGACTACAACTACGAGTCGGTATGCTACTATAGTAAAGACGGTCTATATACAGGCAGCATCCGTGAGTATGAAAATACAAATGGCGTGGCTTGGGGTGGTATTTGGAAAGATACAGGAAAAATCGTAGGTGTAGCAGTTGACTTGGTAGACGAGAAGGTGTGGTTTGCAATAGACAATGTGTGGCAAGAGGGTGGGAATCCAGCGGCTGGTACAAATCCTGCAAGGACCGACATAGGTACGACAGTATATGGGGCCATAACAATGTATTCTGACGGTCAGGCGCTATCAGTTAGAACAAACCAAAGCCAATGCACTTATGAGCCGCCGACAGGATTTATGTACTACGAGGAGGGGGCTGGTACACCAATACTGACTGCTGACTCGATAAACTACCTGTACCTAAAACCACCGGCAACCGACGGTACTATAGTCGCCACTGACTTAACTTGGTCCACAACCGTGCCATCATCAACTGACAACGGTCTGTACCATCCAACCAACACTACATGGAGATGCCTCGGGTCGGTACAGACCAATGCAGCATTTCAAGCCATGTATGTGTGGTCGGCAAACTATGCGTTTGAGCAACGCAACAAGGTAACAGCGGCGCCTGCTACATTAACCTCTAACGGTATAGAGGGGCAGTGGTTTGCGGACTCTTCCTACTTTTATCAATGTATAGCAAGCAACGTTTGGATAAAGGTACCCATTTCTGGTCAGATAGTAGAAGCTGATATAGCAAGTCTGGACAAATATACTCAGGCTGAGGTAGACTCTCTCATATCTACATTAAGCGGTTCTTTAGGGTCGACCACCTTTATTGATCTGACGGACACACCTCTGACATACAGCGGTTCAGATGGTCTTTACGCTATATCAACTGGTTCTGGTATAGAATGGGATTCCATTCTTCAGCTACCAGTCGGTGGAAGCACCGGACAGTTTCTCGCTAAAACCACCGCAACAGACGGTGACGCGTCGTGGGTAGATATATATAGTGGGTCTATAGCAGACTACTCAGTGTCCGTTTCAGGTACGTGGAGCTCGAATAAACTCAGTAGAATGTCAGACCCAACTCTGAACGAGCTTAGATTGGACCTTTTGAGCGCTGACCAAATCGCTATCACAGCTGGTGATATACTGATGGGGGACGACTTTAGACTACACAGTCTTGGTAGTGACCTTATCGTAGATATGTTCAATGATGTGGATGTCTACATGGACCCAACTCATATGGGGTCAGGTATAACTTTATCAGGTACTACAATAACATTTACTATAAGCACCGGTCAGGAATCGGTGTACACTAACGTTCCTATAACATCAGGTAAATATTACATGGAGTTCGAGTATGTATCACAGGATGCTACAGGGACTGTATTATTTTACCCAGGTATATCATCGTCAAGGCCGACAACAGAATACCCAGGTTACGACAAACATGGTATGTGTATAAACTCGTACTACGGATACAAACTATACGACGGCTTTCATAGGGATTATGGTAATCCGGCAAATGATGAGGGCGATGTAGTAGGCATAGCCATTGACATGGACGCCAGAAGGGTTTGGTTCTCAGTTAACGGTACGTGGCAGAACGGCGGTAATCCAGTTACTGGAGCAAATCCGGCATGGGTTGGTATACCTGCTACAATATACGTAGGGCTCGGCGCCAGCTCTTGCGATTGCACTCTTAGGGTCAGATTCAGTGATGCTGATTGTTCCTACTCTGCACCAACTGGATATTCATACTATAACACTGCGGGCAGCACGGCGCTGCTGAACGAGAGTACGTGGAACTATTTATATCTTAAGCCGCCCGCAACAGACGGTACGGTTGTAGGGTCGGATTTTGAATGGTCGACTACTGCACCGTCGCTGTTAGAAATAGGTCTATATCATCCAACCAATACGACGTGGCGTTGTGTTGGCGGTGTTTATACAACTGAGCACAATCAAGCGAGTAACGTCTGGTCCGCACATAAAAAGTATGGACTAGAGACGTTTGTTGATCCTCCTAGAACGTACACATCTCCAGGTACGGTAGGTCAATGGTCGTACTCCGGCGATAGCCTGTGTTTGTGCGTGGACGACAATGTATGGATACCACTACATGTGAGTGAAACCATTAGAATAGGTACGGGCGCGCCAACAATCGATCCGATATACAATCTGTATTATTTGAATGCCACAAACGGATCATTGTATAAAGGTGACTACGTTCAGGTCATAGACAGTTCTCCAACTGTTATTTCCAGAACAGGGTGGTCAGCAGAGTGGTTAAACACGACATATGGCGGATCGAACCCTTCCTACGGTATAGACGGTGACGTAACAACAAGAGCAAGCTCCAGCGATTTATTCACCACAGGCAATGAGTGCGACTATAAAATAACTCTGTCAACAGCTACAGAGATGAACAAAATCTGCGTGGACGCAGGAACAAACACAAACTCGTCTCTAAGCGTAACTCTAACAGTCAAACAGTACTCTGGTGATGAGTGGACCACGATCGGCACCAAATCCTATAGCGCCTATGGTGCTGGTATAGGTGGTTATCACGAACACCTCGAGTTCGAAATGGATGGCTTTACCGACCCGGTAGGCTATATCAATCTACATCTAAACCTGTCCAGCTCCACAAGCGCAGATGTATATGATGTATTTGCTTTTGGTATAGACTATCATCAAGAGCTGGATTGGGTTGAGGTCGGCAGCATCTCAATAGGTGGTCACACCCACTCAGAAGCATCTATCACAGATCTGGACAAATACACTCAAGCTGAAGTGGACGCCCTTATATTATCGGTTAGTGGAACTGGTACTTTTTTGGGTCTAACAGACACCCCAACAACTTACTCTGGAAG
>CAZHLQ010000210.1:0-3644 GCA_964533235.1 uncultured Gudongella sp.
CCCACCAACAACGCGATCTGACGTAGCGTAACGACTAAGCTCGTACACGCTATCACTTCGACGCTTAAAGCTCATCATGGCGACCACACGGCCTTCTGAGAATAGTCCATATGTAAGAGTCTGTCCAGCAAATCCCTGAACATGATTCTTACTATAAAATTCTTTCATCAGGTCTACATCATCGACCTTCTGCACAATTAGCTTTCTGGCATATAGAACATTTCGAGGGTCTACACCAAGAACTGAAGCCAATTTCATTTTCCATGCGTCTGGATTAGAGTTCCAGTCGTCCTCATAGATGTGGATCAGACGGTATCCAGCAGCTCTCGCCTCATTTGTTTTGTCAAGATGATAATTCTTATCTCTGAACTTTGTTGAATGCCAATAAACTCCATTGAACTCGATTGCAATCTTCTTGGATGGAATCACGATGTCAAGTTCTTTCTTACTAGGAAGAATAGAACGATCATTGGTTGTGTACTCGACTCCAATAGATTCTAGGAAGTTACATACAGACAACTCACCAGATGACTGTCTGTTGAACGTAATCCCGTACGCACCTGCATAGTTGTATACGGTGGTTTTGTCAACTCCTAGGACTGCGGCTGCACCAATCGCACCATGCGTTGATACGAGCTTTGTGAACTCTTCCTGATCTTTAAGAATATCGAGCGAGATTTTGTCAATATGCCTGTGCATGATAACTCCACAACCATACCTCTCAAAGTTCGTCATCAGCGTCTTTTCTCTAATCAACGGGGATCGTTGTGCGCTGTCAACGCCATACCTCTCCAGCATCGTTTTCTTGGACTTATCCTTGAATTCATTACTCTGATAGAAATGATCGACCCCGTAGTGTGTTTGGTTATACTCAACCAGTTTTTGAAACACATCTTTGTGCTTCATTGGGTGAGGAGTCCCCCACTTTGCGACGGAGTTCTCCACCTTCATTATACGACATTCTTCCGATTGGGAGAAATGCGGGACTCCATAACGCTCTATGCTGGTTACTTGACACTTTTCCTTGTGGCCATCAATTTTTGATACATTATCAACTCCATATTTTTCCATAACTGAGTTGATCTGACGTTTGCGAATTTCTTCGCATTGCATTGCACTCTCAACACCATATCGAGCCAAGTTCGTTTCCCTGATCTTCTGTTTAACCACTTCGCTTTTCGATGGTACAGCCACCCCAAACTTCTCTATGTTAGTCTTTCTTGCCTTTTCTCTGAACTCCGCACTCTCAACATAGTTCGTAACACCGTACCGTTCTTTCACAGTTTCCTGTGTCTTCTGCTTGACAACTTCACTCTGTTGTGGGTTGACACACCCATAACGCTCCATGTTGGTCTTGGCGGCCTTTTCCTTATACTCTTCGGTAGTAAGGAAACACTCGGCACCATGACGTTCCAATGTGGTTGCTGCGCGCTTCTTAACAATCTCTGTGGACGTTCTCATACAATCCCGAGAACAATATTCTGTGAATTCATATGTGTCAAACCATCGTTCTAGTGACTCAAGCTGTGGCTTGGTTGACACATGGTTACAGCATCCTTCTTTCTTACAAATGGGCATTTCTGTCACCCCATCGACTATACAACGGATTCTGAATGCCGGTTTCACATTCTCTGGGAGGAACGGGGTTAGGGATTTCAGGTACTCTTTGAAGCTGTCGAACTCTTTCCTAGAAAGATTCTTACCCGACACCACTTTCTTCTCTTTGAGAAAGTCTAGAATTTCTTTTGCTTGGTCGTTCATTTCGATGATCCTTGTGGTTGAGTGGCCATTGTATAACAGACAACCCCGCATGTCAAAATGTTTTTGACAAACCATCGTGATAGTGTCTTGCACAAAAAAATCCCCACCATCTCTGGCAGGGATTCTTGACTTCTCACTGTAGTGCAGTAAGGGATACACCGGTTGGTGCAATGGTCGTCGCCACACGGATATACTCCGCACTCCGCGTGGGCTTAATAAACACGTTAACCAACATCTGGTTCTGGTCGATGACTTCCGGGGTGTTGAGCTGATCGCTAGTATCAACATAGAAATCATACAGACCGCCACGCTTCTTGATATCACCAAGGAACGAACTCAGCATATAGTTTGCACTATCACGAGTGAACTTCGTATTCGGTTCAAACACGAACGGACGGAGTGCTTCGATCATGCGATTGTTGATCCAAAGAACAAGATTGACCACGTTCATTCGATCAAGCGCGGACGCTCTCAGTTGCAGAGACTTCTGTCCCCACACGACAGCAGTAGCACCAGACAGTTTGACAATCGGGTTAACACCATTCACATACAGCAGATCGCGCTCAGGTTCATTCGGTTCCAGAGACAAACCGACGGCATTCGGTACGATACCACGCTGGAGACCAGCAGGAGCATCCCAACGATTTGCAACTGATACGGTATGAAGGAAGATACCAGCAACATCACCACTCGGCGGAATCAGGATTTCTCGATCAGATTGCGGGTCATAAACCTTCACCCAACCACCATAAATCGCGCCATAGAAAGTATCAGCAGCCAGATCAAACTTTCGATAAGAGATCATATCACTCACGGAATAGCAACGATCTTCTGGAATGTCCAGAATAGCCACAGCATCACGGCGCTCTTCTGCGATGTACAGCATACGCTGTTGAATGCTCGGGGTGGCCCAGCCTGCGTTAATCAGAAGATTCGCCGGAACCTTCTCAACAGAAAGGAACTCATCCCACGCACTGATGATATCACCAGAACTCGGTGCCACAGTATCATCTGCACCACCAGCCAGAGTAATGCGAGTGCCCAATGGGTAGTTACCAGCAACACTCGGATCATCGTCGACTCTAATATAGCGAGAGCGTTTGTTCACAACGTCTTCGACAAACAGAGTAGAACCGAAACCGTTTCGAGCATCCGGGTCACGAGAAACTTCGAACTTCTCTACGATAATACCATCATCTTCTACGACGATAGCAACACTTCCGAAAGTCGGGACATCAACAGCCTCAAACGAAACTGTGATCTTGTTTCCCCATGCACCTTCGTTGGCCGCAGTAATGTGCAGCATGGATGAGCCACCAACCAGCAGATCACCCTCAGCAAGTTGAGCATCAACGATTACACGCTTTACGCTCAGAACATTACCACGAGCAAGGAATCGCATAGCACAGAACATGCTTGGGTTATCAATACTCGGATTGCCGTAAAGATTAGACATCTCTGTGGCAGAAGTAACAGTGGTCACTTCGGTTGGGCCTTTTTTGGAGGTTACTACGATACCACCAGCAAGCAGACCGCTACCATTAACGATAAACGACCGATCTACGATAGTACCATATGCTCCAGCAGAAAGCGGGAAAGTCATTCAAATTCTCCTATTTTGATGGCTATTATTTAGCAGCCTTGTCTTCTTTCACTTCAGAAACATGGATGCCGTCTTGAACAGACTTGACTTCCTTGTCCGAGAAGAAGACTTGTCCGCGCATCAGAAACTGACTGGTTCCGTCCTCAAAGTTGATGGTGCGGAGTTGATGGGATTTGTTCACAAATTTTTTCATATTCACGTTCTCCTATGAAGCGTCTCATGTATTTATGACGATCACAGAAAACGAAAAATGGTGGTGTTTCTTGGGTGGTTCTGAGTG
>CAZHLQ010000211.1:0-4799 GCA_964533235.1 uncultured Gudongella sp.
GTTGAGGATGCTTTAGCATCAACTAGTTTTATATCTCCAAACATTGAATTGCTGACGTGATGATCGATATTAATAACTACCTTTGCTTCATCAAGCAGGATCTTATTATCCCCGAGTCTTGTAGGATCACTGCTGTCCAGAACTATCAAGAGATCCAGATACTTTCTACTTTGTCCATACCCTGATAACTTGTCTGCTCCTGGAAGAAATGTGTAATCCTCCGGAATAATATCTGATTTGACGAATTCGACGTTTTTTCCAAACCGTACGAGAGACAGACCAAAACCCAATAATGAGCCTAGGTTGTCTCCATCCGGATTAATGTGAGAAACAACTGCGATATTCTTGCTGTCCTCTATTAATTTCGATATTTCGTTGAATATACTATTCATCATGACCAGCTTCTCTTTCGTTGATATCCTTGTTGACCTCGTCTATGAGCTTAGACATCTGGATAGCTTGCTCGATAGATTCATCAAGGTAGAACAATGGCTCTGGAACATGCCTGAGATCGATTCTTCTTCCAATTTCTTTCCTTATGAAACCTTTAGCACTCTCTAGTCCTTTTATTGTATTTGCCTTTTCCTCTTCATTTCCCAATACAGAAATATAAATCTTAGCAAATTTTAGATCTTTTGTTACATTTACTCTGTTTACGCTGGGCATACCGCTGATCCTGGGATCCTTTATCTCAATTAATAAAAGATCTGAAACGACCCTTTTGACCTCCTCTGAGATCCTGTTTATTCTCTTGTCGTTCATCTATAACACCTCTAATCTATTTCTACTTCCTTCATGACATAAGCTTCTAGATTGTCGCCTTCCTTAATATCGTTAAAGTTATCCAAGCCTAATCCTGCTTCAAATCCAGTCAGTACTTCCCTGGCATCATCCTTGAATCTCTTAAGCGAGGACACTGAACCGTCATATATTACGACATCATCTCTAAGCAATCTAATCTTTGCATTTCTGGTAAGCTTTCCACTAACGACATAAATACCCGCAATTGAATTTCCGTTTGGAAGTCTGAAGGTAGCTCTTACCTGTGCTCTCCCTAGAACTTCCTCAACGATTTTAGGTGCATGCATCCCCTTGACCGCAGCCTGGATGTCTTCGATCGCCTCGTAGATAATTCTGTAAGTCCTTACGTCAACGTTTTCTTTTTTTGCTACCTCTATTGCATTAAGGTTTGGTCTGACATTGAAGCCTATAACAATTGCATTGGAAGCTGAAGCTAACATTATGTCAGTTTCAGTGATACCGCCCACTCCTCCATGGATCAGGTTTACTCTTACCTCCTCGGTATCTAGCTTCTTAAGGGATTGGTTGAGGGCTTCGATAGATCCCCTGACGTCACCCTTAACTATGATGTTGAGATCTTTGACCTCACCCATCTTTATTCTTTCAAACAAGTCATCAAGTGATACCTTGGATGATTGCTTCATTTGAACTTCTCTAAGCTCGTTCTTTCTATTATCAGCAAGATGTCTGGCTTCTTTTTCTGTTTCTACAGCATATAGCTGATCCCCCGCATTTGGAACCTCTGAAAGTCCAAGTATCATTACCGGGATAGAAGGCGTAGCTTTTTTAACCTTTCTTCCCTTTTCATCAAGCATAGCTCTGATCCTGCCGCTTGCTGTACCAGAAACAACCATATCTCCTACGACCAAAGTTCCCTTTTGTACCAGGACTGTAGCTAAAGGACCCATGCCCTTATCTAGCTGTGCCTCTATGATCGTTCCTACTGCTTTTCTGTTTGGATTAGCCTTCAACTCCTGCATTTCAGCAACTAGGAGTATCATTTCAAGCAGTTCTTCAATACCCAGCTTTTTAAGAGCTGATACAGGAGCAATTATTGTATCTCCTCCCCAATCCTCGGGCACAAGACCATTGTCTGAAAGCTCTTGCTTAACTCTGTCCATGTTAGCGTCGGGCTTATCGATTTTATTAACTGCCACTATTATCGGAACCCCTGCTGCCTTGGCATGTGAAATGGCCTCGATAGTCTGTGGCATGACGCCGTCATCAGCTGCTACAACAAGTATTGCAACGTCAGTTACCTTTGCTCCTCTTGCTCTCATGGAGGTGAATGCCTCATGACCTGGCGTATCTAAAAATACTATCTTCCTATTGTTGATGTTTACAGCGTAAGCTCCAATATGTTGTGTAATTCCACCTGCTTCCTTATCTGTAACATTTGTATGTCTTATTGCATCAAGGAGCGAAGTCTTACCATGGTCAACATGCCCCATGACTGTAACGACTGGTGGTCTAGGCTGCAGATCCTTTGGATCGTCTTCAAAATCCAGTAGTTCAGTCTCGGTTTTTTCGATTACAGGCTCCAACATCTTTGCCTCAAATCCAAATTCATCAGCTATTAATGCAGCAATTTCACCATCTATGGCCTGATTTTGATTTACCATTACTCCAAGGCCTATCAGCTTTGTGATAACCTTAGATGAGTTCAATCCAAGCTTCTCAGCAAGGTCCTTGACGATTATTTCAGATTCAATTTCGATTATTTTAGTTTCTTTTACAGGAGCTTCAACCACTGGCGCTTGAATTTCTTCCTGAGGCTGATACCTTTTCTTGTTATCCTTAGTTTCTTTTTTTCCCTTTTTCTTAACTGGCTTTTCTTCCTCTACGATATCTATAGTTTCGATTTCTTCTTCAATCTCCTTTTCAGGCTGATCTTCAGCCTTATTATCTTCTGTCAGCAGTTCTTTTATAAGCTGTGCCTCATCATCTTCAATGGAGCTCATGTGGCTGTTGATTTTTAGTTCTAAACCTTCAATCTTCTCCATAAGTTCCTTGCTGCTTAAATTGAGTTCCTTAGCTAACTCATAGACTCTAACCTTTGTCATACACGACACCTCCTGTTTGTTTAAGGTGATCCTCTACTTTTCAATTGCTTCCCTCAACTTCATATAGATCTCCTCGGTTATTTCGGTTTCGAGATTTCTAGCAAATCTCTTTGATTTATAAGCCTCCTCGAAGCACTCGAGTGTAGGACAGATATAAGCTCCCCTGCCATTTGCCTTACCAGTAAGGTCAACACTGACCTGATTTTCATTACTTTTTACAACCCTAATGAGTTCTTTTTTTGGTTTCATCTGGTTGCATGCAATGCATCTTCGCATCGGGATCTTCTTTGTTTTCACGATACCACTCCTCGCTCCATCTCAGCATATTGGGACTCAGACTTAATATCTATCTTCCAATTGGTAAGCTTTGCAGCCAGTCTTGCATTTTGACCTTCTTTGCCTATAGCTAAAGAAAGTTGATAGTCGGGTACAACAACAAGTGCTGACTTTTCCTTCTCATTTGGTATTACCTTTACAACCTTTGATGGACTTAGACTGTTTGCTATGAACTCGCCAGCATCCTTACTCCAAATGACGATATCAATTTTCTCACCACTTAATTCATCAACAATTGCCTTTACTCTGGCTCCTTTAAATCCAACGCATGCACCTAAAGGATCCACCTCTGGGTTTTTAGAGTAAACAGCAATTTTTGTTCGCGAGCCTGCCTCTCTGGATACGGAATATATCTCAACTATTCCCTCACTGATTTCTGGTACTTCGAGCTCAAATAACCTTTTGACCAGTCCTGTATTTGCTCTTGAAAGTACTATTTGAGGTCCTTTTGT
Source organism: uncultured Gudongella sp. (assembly GCA_964533235.1). GTDB lineage: Bacteria > Bacillota > Clostridia > Tissierellales > Tissierellaceae > Gudongella. The sequence continues at coordinate 3,653 of CAZHLQ010000211.1, forward strand.
AGTCTTCTTTACCTCTAGGATCAAAAGCTTTAACCTTTGTCCCTGAGTGTATTCCTCTCCTTCTATCTGCTCTGCAGGCGGGAGTATACCTTCAGTTTTCCCAAGATCTATATATACATTGTTTTTAGCTATTCTTTGTATCTGGCCGGTTATTATTTCGTTCTCTCGATTGATGAATTCGTCGAAAATAACATCTCTTTCTGCATCCTTTATCCTCTGTATAACGACCTGTTTTGCAGTTTGAGCAGCAATTCTTCCAAAATCTCTTGGAGTTATCTCTATTTTTACTACTTCTCCCAGTTCATATGCAGGATCGATCTCCTTGGCATCTTCCAGTGATATCTGTAGCAGCGAGTCCTCCAGTAAATCGGATTCTACTACATCCTTTGTTGCAAAAACCTTCACCGCTCCAGTGCCTCTGTTCATTTCAACCAATACATTTTGTGAGGACCCAAAATTCTTCTTGAAGCTGGATATCAAAGCTGACTCAAGCGCATCAAATATTATATCCTTAGTAATACCCTTTTCTTTTTCTATTTCCTCCAGGGCGTTGATAAAATCAACATTCATCCCAATTTTCCTCCTTAAAATTTAATGGTCAAGCGTACTAGAGAAATTCCTTCCCTAAGGAAACGGTATTCTTTTTCAGCGGTTTTTATATATATCGAAGTCTCATCATAGGCTTCAAGGTTTCCCTCTATCCTTTTTATTCCGTCGATGGCTTGGTAGAGGTGGACCTCTACTTCCTTACCCAGGTTTCTTTCAAGATCTTTGCCAGTTTTCAAAGGTCTGTCAAGTCCTGGAGAGGACACCTCAAGATAATATGCTTTTTCTATAAGATCCAGCTCGTCTAATTTTTCACCGAGTCTTTCACTCATAGCTTGGCAATCGTCTAGATTCACACCTCCTGGCTTATGGATGTAAACTCTAAGAAAGTAATCACCATGCTCCTTTAAGTATTCTACGTCGACAAGCTCATACCCAAGCTGTTCAGCTATTTCTTCACCTATTCTTTTAACATTTGTCAGTATATCCTTTTTACTCATGTTCCACCTCCTGTAACCGGTCCATGACACAAATGAAGAGTGGGAAAACCCACTCTCGCCGAAATTCACTATATTTGTCTTAACTATTATAACATGTAAAC